>JAGNNG010000017.1 GCA_017990795.1 Deltaproteobacteria bacterium | reverse complement strand
CGCACACCGACGGCAGAGAGGACTTTTTCGACTACTTCCTCGCGCGCCTGGCCGCTGGCATCGGTGAAGCGTACTTTCAGACCGGCGGCGGTTTTCTCGACGGACTGAAACTTATCGCCGGTCTGGATGGCGATGCCCTGGCTGGTCAAGCTGCGCTGCAGCTGCTGCGCAATTTCTTTGTCCTCGACGGGCAGGATCTGCGGCAGCGCTTCCAGCAGGAGGACCTTGGTGCCGATGGCGTTGTAAAAATACGCAAACTCAACACCGATGGCGCCCGCACCGACGATACACAGCGAGGCTGGCTGCGCCGGTAGGTTCATCGCCTCAAAGTAGGTCAGGATGTCCTTGCCGTCCGGGGTCAGCGTCGGGATGTTCTTAGGCTTGGCGCCCGTTGCCAGCAGGATGTGCTTGGCGCGCACCTCGCGATCGCCCAGCTGCAGCGACACTCCTGCCGCGCTGCGCTTGACGACGGCAGACTGCTTGATGTGCTCGATCTTGTTCTTCTTGAACAGCAGGCCGACGCCGCGCTGCTGACCATCGGCAATGCGGCGGCTGTGCGCGATGGCTTCGCCGTAGTTAAAGCGCAGACCGTCGCAGTGAATGCCTAGGTGGGCACCCTTTTTCAGCGCCAAGAACGTCTCGGCAGTGTGCAGCAGCGCTTTGGTGGGGATGCAGCCCCAGTTGGCGCAGATGCCGCCCAGGTGCTCGCGCTCGACGCAGGCGACTTTTAGGCCCAGCTGCGCAGCGCGGATGGCAGCCACATAACCACCGGGGCCGCCACCGACGACAATCAGATCAAACTCACCAGCGGGTGTCGTGCCGGTAGAAGGTGCCACGTGAGCCGCCATCACAGCACCAGCAGCATCGGCTCGCGCAGGCCACGGACCACTTCGGCCAGCAGCTTGGCTCCGAGCGCCCCGTCGATGACGCGGTGATCGCAAGACAGCGTAAGGGTCAGGCGGCGCTCGATGCGGACCTCGTCTTTGCCGTCGATCTCGACCACGACTGGGCGCTTCTCGACTGCGCCGACGGCGAGGATGCCGCTCTCGGGGGGATTGATGATGGCGTAAAACTCGCGGATACCGAACATGCCCAGGTTGGTCAGGCTGAAGGTGCCGCCGGTGTACTCCTCGGGACGCAGGCGCTTGTCGCGGCCCCGCGCAGCCAGGTCTTTAACTTCCTTGGCGATGGCACCGACGGACTTTTGATCGGCGTTTCTGACCACCGGAGTGATCAGGCCGTCGTCAAGAGCCACGGCGACGCTGATATCAACGCGCTCGTGCTTGATGTCGCTTACCCCGTCTGCAGCGACGGAGCGATTGGCCTGCGGTACCACGCGCAGCGCCCGCGCCAGCGCCTTGAGGATGAGATCATTGACCGACACTTTTTCGCCACCACTGGCGACGGCAGCGCGGTTTAGCTGCTCGCGGAACTGCCACAGCGCATCCATCGGCGCTTCGCTGGTCAGATAAAAGTGCGGCACCGTCTGTTTGGCTTCGACTAGGCGCTTGCCGGCGGTGCGGCGCATCATCGACATCGGCACTTGCTCGTCGCCGGGGAACATGGCGGCTGGGGCCGAAGCTGGAGCTGCTGCCGCATGGCTTGGTGCGGGCGCGGCAGGGGTTGCGGTTTTTTGCGACAGGGCGCGCTCGATATCGCGCTTGATGATGCGTCCACCCGGACCGCTACCGGCGATGGCGCGAATGTCGAGGCCTGAGTCTCCCGCCAGGCGACGGGCCAGCGGTGAGGCCGTGATGCGACCATCGCTGACGACTGGAGTCGTTGCTGGAACGGGCGCTGGCGTCGCTGCCGCAGGAACGATCGCTGGTGCCGCTGCTGGAGCTGGTGCTGCCGCTGGAGCCGGTGCTGCCGCAGCTGCCTTGGCCGCCGGAGCACCGCCGCTGATCTCTTTGAGCAGGGCGCTTACATCCTCGCCCTTATCGCCCAAGATGGCCACCGGAGCGCCCAGCTTCACGGTGTCACCGGACTTCACCAAGAGCTTGAGGAGGACCCCCTCATCCTCAAGCGGGAAGTCCATGTTGGCCTTGTCGGTCTCGACTTCGGCGATGATGTCGCCAGGCGCGATCTTGTCGCCTTCCTTCTTCGTCCACTTGGCCAGCACGCCCTCTTCCATCGTCGGAGACAGGCGAGGCATCACGATCAAGGTTGCCATCGAAAAATCCTTCCAGTGCAGCAGGTTGGCCGCAGGCCGCTCTGCGTCGGGTTAGTCCAGGTACATCGAGCGCTTGACGGCGGCGACCACGCGCTTTACATCGGGCAGCACGATCGCTTCCAGGTTCAGCGCGTACGGCACCGGCACATCCTCAGAGGCCACGCGCTCGATCGGTGCATCCAGGTCGTCAAAGCAGTGCTTCTGGACGCGGATGGCGATCTCGCCGCCAAAGCTGCTGTGCGGCGTGGCTTCTTGCACTATGACCAGGCGGTTGGTCTTGCGCACCGACGTAAAGATGATGTCTTCGTCCAGCGGTCGCAGCGTGCGCGGGTCGACGATCTCGACGTCGATGCCTTCTTTTTCCAGGACCTTGGCCGCTTCCAGCGCCAGGCCGACCATCTTGGAGTAAGCGACGATGGTGCAGTCTTTCCCGGGCCGCTTGATCTCGCCTTTGCCCAGCGGAATGATGTGCTCACCGTCGGGAACGTCGCCCTGCTCGCCGTAGAGCATCTCGGCTTCGATGAAGATCACCGGGTCCTGGTCGCGAATCGACGCCTTCAGCAGGCCTTTGGCGTCGGCAGGCGTGGACGGCATCACCACTTTTAGGCCCGGCGTGTTGCAGTACATCGCCTCAAACGACGAGGAGTGCTGCGCGCCCAGCTGATGCGCCGCGCCACCTGCGCCGCGAATGACCATCGGGCAGCTAAACTGCCCACCAGACATCTGGCGCACTTTGGCGGCGTTATTGATGATCTGGTCAATAGCGACCAGCGAGAAGTTAAAGGTCATCAGCTCAATGATTGGCCTTAAGCCCACCATCGCGGCGCCGACGCCGATGCCGACAAAGCCGCACTCTGCAATCGGAGCGTCGATGATGCGCTTCTCGCCAAAGCGCTGCAGCATGCCTTGGCTGACCTTGTATGCGCCTTGGTAGTGGCCGACTTCTTCGCCCATCAAAAAGATGGAAGGGTCGCGCTCCATCTCTTCGGACATCGCTTGGTTTAGCGCCTCGCGGTAGGACATTCGTGGCATCGCTACTCTTCTTCCTGTTTCAGTAAAGCCGTGTATGAGCTGTGGGTGGGTCGCCTACTGCGGGCCCAAGATCCCCAGACGTTTTGGTTGGTGTTGCCTGCTGGTTGCCAGCTGCTGCTGTCTGCTTTCCTGACAGCCGTTCGCTGTCCACTTCACTTGATACGGCATCTGCGCGAAAACTCGTGGCAAAAAAACGCGCCAATAACCAGCTGGCTAGCTATTTGATCCGCAAACGACTTGGATGCCTTGCTCGGGCAATAGGCATCGCACCTGCGCGACTCGCGAGCATATCAAAAGCGCGCGCGGCGGGACAGACGCAGACTGACAGCTGCGCTGGACTGATTTAGAGACCTTTTGAGCAACGCCGCCAGCAGCGCTTGCCAGAGTCGTTTGCCAGCAGCGTTTAGGCGAGCCCGGACGATTTGCTGAACGGCTGCCGATTTTTGCTGTCGCGGAGCGCGCTTTACCCCGGCATAATAGGAGCCGGCTGCGCCTCGCTCTGTAGGAGAGACCAATGTCCGACGTGTATTCCTCTGACTCGGTGACTCGGTACTTTAGGCTGGACACCCGCGACTCGACATCCCAGCAGACGATCATGCACGTCGCCTGGCAGGATTCTACGGCGGTGGTGTTTGTGATCGGCGACGACGGCTCGGAGGTCTTGTTCGTGCTGGACGTGCCGCCCAAAGCAGGCCGCGACGGGCTGCGCAGTGCGGTACAGAACATTACGGATGTGGTCGATATCCAAGATGTTCTGAATCGACCCAATATCGGTGATGTGCGCCTGGGTCGCTATGAACCAGAAGCGGCGCGTATCGGTCAGATCTTGGGCGTGTAAGGCAAGGGCAGCAGATTAAACGGTCCCAGGCACACTGCGGGCGCAGACAACGAACGCTCTGAGGGAGCAAGCCGGATGCAGCAGCTGAAAGAGTTTTTCGAGCAGGGCGGGTTCTTTATGTACGTGAACCTGCTGTGCTCGGTCGTCACCATCACTTTGATTGCAGACCGCGCGGTCTTTTTCTTGGGCAAAGGTGCGATAAACGCCCGCGCCTTCCTTGAGCAGATCCGCAAGCTGGTCACTGCCGGTCAGATCGAGCGCGCGCAGCGGCTGTGCCAGGGGACCGATGCACCGGTGGCCGTGGTCGCGCGGACGGGCCTTGGCAAGATGGCCAAGGGCGAAGCGGCGATGTCGACCGCCATCGAAGAGGCTCTGACCGACACCGCGCCCGAGCTGAAAAAGCGCATCGCAGTGCTGTGGTCGCTGGCCAACATCGCGACGCTGATCGGTCTTCTTGGCACCATCAACGGTCTGATTGGCGGCTTTGCGGCGATCGGCAAGGCGGCGGCGGATCAGCGCAGCCAGATCCTGGCGACCAAGATTGCCGAGGCGATGAACAACACCTGGCTGGGTCTGGCGATTGCCGCTACCTGCATGATCGGTCACTTGTTCCTGTCGGCAGCCAGCAAGAAGCAGCAGCAAGAGCTGGAGTCGTTCGCGCTCAAGCTTGAGAACCTGCTGGCCGAGGTGATTGCCAATCCTCCGACGCCAGTGGCTGAGACCTCGCGCCCCGAACGAGAGGGACGTGAAGGCCGCAGCGAGGGTCGGGTTGCACGTCGCGACGAGCGTGATGGTCGAGGCCGTCGCAGTGAGCGTCCACGTGATGCCGACGAAGACGAAGAATAACCGCCTGCGCACCGCAGCTAGAGGAACCGGGCCATGACCATCCAGAGACTGCGTTTTCGCCTGCGCAAGCTGCGCGAGCACGGCGAAGAGCTGCGGGAAGAGGGGGGCGAGATCAACCTCGTTCCTTACCTGGATATTGTGATGAACCTGATCATGTTCTTGCTGGCGACGGTGACGTTCTCAGCGTCGCTGTCCAGCATCAACATCAACCTGCCTACGTCGAGCACGCAGGTGGCCTCGGCGTCCGAAGCGCCGCCCAAGCCCGAGCTGAACTTGACGGTGTCGATTAGTGACCGCGGCTATACGCTGGCGACCTCGGGAGCGGTGCTGTATCGCGGCTTTGTGCTGTCGCCCGAGGGGATTGCGCAGACCTCAAGTGAGCTGCCGACGCTGCCGCTGGTCGGCGGGCAGTACGATCTGGCGGGTCTGACGCGCACGCTACAGCAGATCAAACAGCGCTACCCCGAGGAGGAGCGCGCCATCGTCACTGCAACACCGCAAGTCTCGTATGAGCTGCTGGTGCAGACGATGGATGCGATGCGGATGGCGGAGGGCAAGCTGCTGTTCCCGGGCGTGCTCTTGGGCGCGGGGGTGAACTGATGGGACAGCAGGTCAGTAACCGCGAAGCGCGCAAGGCGATCCATCGGCTCCGGCGCAAGATCGAAGAGGAAGCCGAGGAGATTAACTTCCTAAACATCATGCCGATGATGGACATGATGACCATCCTGCTGGTGTTTTTGATCAAGCAGTTCTCGGTGCAGCAGCTGGCGATGGATACGCAGGCGGGCTTGAAGCTGCCGCAGTCGACCGCGCAGAAGACGCCGCAGCCGGCGATCAACATCACCATTACTGAAGCCGCCGTGGTCGTTGAAGGGGACGCGGTGGTGCAGGTCAAAAATGGCGCCGTGGACCCTAGCTGGAAGACCGGTGGGCAGACGGGCTACGCAATTACGCCGGTGGTCAGCGCGCTGACCAAGCACAAGGCACGGCTTAGCAAGCTGGCGCAGCTGCAGGGCGGCACGTTTGATGGCATCGCGCTGGTGATGGCCGACAAGCGCACGCCGTATCGCTTGCTGACTGAGGTGCTCTACTCAGCCGGGCAGGCGGAGTTTAATAACTACCGCTTGATCGTGCTGCAAAAGGGCCAGTAGTCGCAGAGTTGCTGGTTGGTGCGCAGCCTCGGTAGTGGCAGTAGTTGATGCCCAGCTGTGGGCTGTGCTGCAGGCTGTGATGGGGCGTGTGTTGAAGCTAGGTTCAGCCGAGGCTTAGACTGGTCGCCACGGCTCTTGGTGAGACACCAAAAAGCCGCAGCGGGCATAAAAAAAGGGCACCCCATGTGGGATGCCCTTTTTCGTTTGCAGCGTCAGCTAAGCCAACGCTGCGAAGCCACGACTAAGCAGTGGTTGCTGCCTCGTCGGTCTTGATCCGCATGCCGTAGAACGACCGGTGGATGAAGAACAGGCCGATGAGGAACGAGACGCCCGCGATGGCCAGCGGGATGGCAGTGCTCTTCTCACCCAGCTCGGTAGCCAGCTCGACTGCGAGCAGACCAAACAGCGTGGTGAACTTGATGACCGGGTTCATGGCGACCGAAGAGGTATCCTTGAATGGATCGCCGACGGTATCGCCGACGACGCAAGCTGCATGCAGCTCGGTGCCCTTCTCTTTGAGCTCGGTCTCGACGACCTTCTTGGCGTTGTCCCAAGCGCCGCCGGCGTTGGCCATAAACAAGGCTTGGAACAGACCGAACAGCGCGATGCTGACCAGGTAGCCGATGAAGAAGTACGGCTCTAAGCAGGCGAAAGCCAGCGTCGAGAAGAAGACGGCCATAAAGATGTTGAACATGCCGCGCTGCGCGTACTGGGTGCAGATCTCGACGACCTTCTTGCTGTCTTCGACAGAGGCCTTCTCGACGCCTTCCAGCTTGATGTTCTTCTTGATGAACTCGACTGCGCGGTAAGCGCCGGTGGACACGGCCTGGGTCGAAGCGCCGGTGAACCAGTAGATCATCGCGCCGCCCATGATCAGGCCCAGCAGGAACGGAGGGTGTAGCAGCGACAGCTTCGCCAGCAGCTCGGGCTGTAGGCCCTTGGTCAGCACCATGATGATAGAGAAGATCATCGTCGTCGAACCGACCACTGCCGTACCGATGAGCACTGGCTTGGCCGTGGCTTTGAAGGTGTTACCAGCGCCGTCGTTCTCTTCCAGATACTCTTTGGCCTTCTCGAAGTTAGGAGCGAAGCCAAACTCTTTCTGGATCTCTTCTTTGACGTTGGGGACCGACTCGATCAGCGACAGCTCGTAGACCGACTGCGCGTTATCGGTGACGGGGCCGTACGAGTCCACGGCGATGGTCACAGGACCCATGCCAAGGAAGCCGAAGGCGACCAGACCGAAGGCGAAGACGGCGGGAGCGATCATCATGCTGCCCAGGCCCTGCTCGGACACCAGGTACGAGATGCCCATCAGCACGGTCAGGATGAGGCCCATCCAGTACGCCGAGAAGTTACCGGCAGTCAGACCGGCGAGCACGTTCAGCGAGGCACCACCTTCGCGCGAGCTGGTCACAACTTCGCGGACGTGGGCAGAGCTGGTCGAGGTAAAGACCTTGATGACCTCGGGGATGATGGCGCCAGCGAGGGTGCCACAGGTGATGATGGTCGATAGCTTCCACCACATCGAGCCGTCGCCCAGGTCCTTGATCATGGCGTAGGAGACGCCGTAGGTCATACCGACCGAGACGATGGAGGTCAGCCACACCAGGAACGTCAGCGGTGCTTCAAAGTCCATGTGGTCAGCGTTGCCGTACTTGCTCTTGGCAATCGCTTCGTTTAGCAGGTAGGACAGCGCCGAGGAGACAACCATCATGATGCGCATTGCGAACATCCACACCAGCAGCTGCACCTGCACCGTCGGATCTTTGACGGCCAGCAGGATGAAGGTGATGAGGGCAACACCGGTTACGCCGTAGGTCTCAAAGCCGTCTGCCGAGGGGCCCACCGAGTCACCGGCGTTGTCACCGGTGCAGTCGGCGATAACGCCTGGGTTACGCGCGTCGTCTTCCTTGATCTTGAAGACGATCTTCATCAGGTCGGAGCCGATGTCGGCAATCTTGGTGAAGATACCGCCGGCGATACGCAGTGCTGCAGCGCCCAGCGACTCGCCGATGGCAAAGCCGATGAAGCAGGGGCCGGCAAACTCGCGCGGCACGAACAGCAGGATGGCGAGCATCAGCAAAAGCTCGGTGGCAATCAGCAGCATGCCGATGCTCATACCGGCCTTCAGCGGAATGGCGTAGGTCGGGAACGGCTTGCCGGTGAGGCTGGCGAACGCCGAGCGCGAGTTGGCAAAGGTGTTCACGCGGATGCCGAACCAAGCGACAAAGTAGCTGCCGCCGATGCCGACCAGCGAGAAGGCCAGGATGAGGCCCACGCGCAAGATGCGCTCTCCCGAAGAGATGTTTAGCTCGGGGTTGCCGTAAGCGTTCATGAAGTACGCCGTCATGATCACGGCGATGAACACCCACAGCAGCATGATGAACTTGCCCTGCGTGGTGAGGTAGGTCTTGCAGGTCTCGTAGATAAGCTCCGAGATCTCGCGCATCGAGCGGTGGACCTGCATGTTCTTCAGCTGGTTGTAAATCACCAGACCGAACACCAGAGCCAGCGCACAAACTGCGAGGCCGCCCGTGAGCAGCGCCTTGCCGTTTACGCCCAAAAATTGCACCGAAGCCAAGTCCGGCAGCACGAGCGTTGCTTCGCTCATATGCTTTCCGGGTTCAGCGCCGCCCGCGTACGCCGCGCTAGCCAGCAGTGGCGATAGCAAACCTATCGCTCCTGCTGCGAGTTGTCTGAGCACATTCCTCGCCATTTCCTAAGTCCTCCAAAATTGCCAAGTTGTTTTGGTGCGCGGGAGAGTCAGCAGCGACAGGGGAACATTCGTTTTCAAGTCACTTCTGGCCAAATACTTCACAGCTAAATTCAAGGTTTGCTTCAAGGTCCGCTTCGCTTTGTTTGGGTCCCAGGGCTGGTCGGCTCTGGGCTGCAGCGCAAGCAGGTACTCGCCGCACGCACACACATGAAGTGGCCGAGTTATAGTCAACCCAGGCAGACGGTGTAAAGAAGTTCTGCGCGCTAGCGGCCCCCGAAACTCCCCCTAAAGTCCAGGGCCTACCGGGTGCGCTTGCCCCTTTGCTGCTTCTGCGCGCGGACGCTTTGCCGCGTGGCTACGCCCCGGCGTGGACCTTGGGGGCTTAGGGGGTAGCGTTGCCGACGAAACTCCTGCTACAATCTAGGAGCGTCCTTGGGTGCGGGCTCTGGGTATGGGGTGCCTAGCGTCGGGACTTAAAGCGGACCGGCACCGATACGCTCGCGGAACACGAGGAACTTAGCTGGAGTTTTGCCTATGGCGATGTCGCTTATCGGAAGGCGATTAGGAAACTACGACATTCAGTCCAAGATCGGCGAAGGTGGCATGGGCCTGGTTTATCTAGGCATCCACCCGCAGATTGGGAAGAAAGTCGCAGTCAAGGTCCTGCACGAAGAGCTGTGCAGCAAGGCCGATGTGGTGGCGCGGTTTTTCAACGAAGCCAAGGCCGTCAATGACATCAGCCACCCCAACATCGTCGACATCATCGACTTTGGTGAGACGACCTTCGATGGTGTGATCTGCAAGTACATCATCATGGAGTATCTCGACGGCGAGAGCCTGGCGGCGCGCATGCGTCGCGAGGGTGTCTCGATCCGCGAGACGCTGCACATCTTGGCGCAGTGTGCCTCGGCGCTGGCCGCCAGCCACGCCAAGGGCGTCGTCCACCGCGATCTGAAGCCCGAGAACGTCTACCTGTGTACGCGGCACAACGACCGCAACTACACCAAGCTCCTCGACTTTGGCATCGCCAAGCTGACGGCGGACACCGGCGGCGCGATGTCTCAGCACACGCGCACCGGCATGGTCATCGGCACGCCGACGTATATGAGCCCCGAGCAGTGCGACGGCAAAGGCCTTATCGACGCGCGCGCCGACATCTACGCCTTGGGCGTCATGATGTACGAGCTTTTGTGTGGCCGCGTGCCCTTCCCCGGCGACGGCTTTGGCGAGGTCCTGGTTGCTCACCTAACCCGCGAGCCCGAGCCGCCCCGTCAGTACAACCCGAATATTCCGCCCGAGGTTGAGGCGATCGCGCTGCGCTGTCTGCGCAAGAAAAAAGAAGAGCGCTTCCAGTCGATGAACGACATGCTGGCGGCGCTGATGGATCCGGCGCCGCACTACCAGACGTTCCTGCAGGGGCTGCCCGCACCGGTGGCCAGTCAGAACCTGCCGCAGCTGGCGGGCGGGTCGATGATTGTTCCGTCGCAGATTATGGCCGCGGCGCTGGGTGGCGGGATGCAGCCGATGCAGCCGATGTCGTCCGGTGGCGTCTCTGCCGTGCCGCCGATGGCTTCAGGCGCGGTGCCAGTGGTGTCTTCTCCGGCTGGGCAGAGCAGTGTTGGCGCCGTGCCGCCGCAGTCCTCGTCGTGGGCCACGCAAGGCACGCCTGCGCTGCGTCCGAACAATGGCAGCGCCGCGCCGCCGGTGATGCAGGGCATTCCGCCGATGCAGCCCGCGCAGCAAGGGGCCCCGGCGTTTTCCTCCGAGCTACAGCCGGTCACCGGTCCGCAGTCGGGAACTCGCTCGACCACGCTGTCTGGCGCCTCGGGTGAGGCCGGTAGCCGTCGCCGTCCGCTCAATGTCATGCTTGGCTTTGCGGGGGCGATTGTCATCGGCGTGATGTCGGTGCTGACGCTGAAGCTGGCCTCGCGCGATCCGGGTACGCAGGTCGCCGCCGCCTCGGCTGAGGTCAAGCTGATGATCAAGACCAACCCCGCGCAGGCCGAGATTGAGGCCAGCGATGAGGGCGGTCAGCTGCTGGGCAAGTCGCCGCTGTCGCTGACCCGGAAAAAGAGCGACAAGGTCCTAAACGTCAAGCTCAAGCTGGCTGGCTACAAAGAAGTCACGCGCAGCATCGAGCTTACGGGGGACCAGGTCGTTCAGGTGGACCTCGACAAGGCCGCGCCGCCTCCTAAGACCGATCCCGGCACCGACAAGCCCGTGACCGAGACCGGCAGCAAGCCGGTAAAGCCGGGCAAAGAGCCCAAGACGGTCAAAGAGCCCAAGGAGCCCAAGACAGTCAAGGAGCCCAAAGAGCCTAAGACCGTCAAAGAGCCCAAAGAGCCCAAGACGGTCAAAGAGCCCAAAGAGCCCAAGACCGTCAAAGAGCCTAAGGCCGTCAAGGACCCGCCCAAGGAGCCTGGCAAGAAGAAGGTCAAAGGCAAAAAGCCCGATGACCTGCTGGCGCCAGTGTTTTAGCTCGTTGGAATCCCCGGAGACTGCGCTCTCCGGGGCGTCCGCTCTCCGCTCTCGTTCGCTCTCCTGCCGGTCTCTCTTCTTCTCTCTCGTCACCAGCGCTCTAAGGTTCGATGTAGAAATGGGGACTGTTGCGCGC
>JAGNNG010000414.1 GCA_017990795.1 Deltaproteobacteria bacterium | reverse complement strand
ACATCGGCCAGCAGATACAGCGACTTGGCGTCGTAGTTACAGCTGATCTTCACCGTCAAGCTGCGCGCCGTCGCTGAAGCGCCCGCCTCGACCTTTAGGATAATGGGGCTAACCCCTTCCCAGTCGCTCAGCAGACCGTCGATATGAATGGTGTTGTCTTCGACTGGACCGCACGGGATGGTGCTCACTTCCACCGCCCACGCCCACGCCGGAGCCAAGCAAGCCACCGCGAGCGTCGCCACCCTCATCAAAGAAACTGAAGCGTACCTATTTCGCAAGCGCATGGGCCTCAGTATACGCGGGACCGCTCCCGCTTTTCTGCCTGCTCGCGGGGCTTAGATTCCCGGCGTGGGCGGGTGGACAATCCGCACCAATTTCTGCAGTCGCTTCGAGATGATGACCTTGTTATTGGCATCGACGATGATCGCGCCAGCGTCGGGAATGCTCTCGATCAGCTGCAGTCCGCGCACCGGGCCCAGGATCAAGATCGCATCATCCAGGCCATCTGCCGTAGTCGCGTCTTTGGCATACACCGTCACCGACCGCGCCCCCGAAGAGGGATACCCGGTGCGCGGATCGAGGATGTGGTGGTAGCGCTTGCCGTCTTTGACAAACGAGCGCTCGTAGTCGCCAGCCGTCGAAAACGCATGGTCGACGACCGGGCACACGGCAAAGTAGTCGTCGGGCGCAGCGCTGCGCGGATCGCGCACCCCGGCCATAAACGGCTGCCCGCTCTTGCTGCCAAACAGCATCAGATCGCCGCCTGCCTGCACCATCCCCGACGAGATCCCCGAGGCCTTCAGGATCTTCACCGCCGCATCCACCGCGTAACCTTTGCCGATGCCGCCCAGGTTTATCGCCATCCCGGGCTTGCCCAGCATCACGGTGCTCGCTTTTTTATCGACGCGAATCTGCCGCCAGTCGATCAGCGCTCGACGCCGCAAAAGCTCCTTGGGCTCGGGCAGCTCGGCCTTGAGGTCGTCATCGAAGTGCCACAGCCCACGCAGCGCGTAAAAGGAGATATCAAACGCCCCCTGCGACCGCCGCGAGTAGTCCAGCGATGACTCAATCACGCTCAGGACCTCGGGCGAGACCTTGACTGGCTTTTGACCGGCGGCGGCGTTGACCTGCGAGATCTCGCTGCTCTCTTTCCAGGTCGTCATCAGCCCTTCCAGGCGACGGATCTCGGCAAACGCAGCCTCGATCTTTTGGCCCAAGTCGGCATCGACTTCAGCAGACGGGGTGCCCTCCACATACGCGCGGATCTGCACAAACGTCCCCATCGCCGTCCCCGAGCGCGTCACGTAAAAGCTAGGCTTGGTCACCGGCTGTATCGAGGGTGACGGCGGCGTAACGACAGCCTTGCTCTGAGACAGCGCGGGCGACTGAGCCAGCGCCAGCCCCGACAGTCCCAGCGCCCACCCGAGCAGCAGCCAGCTTGCTTTTTTCATCGTCGGTAAAGATCGCACGCGCACAACCTAGCTTGGATGCTGCTCGGTGTCATCCGCGCCAAACTTGCCAGGCCCCAGGTCAGCGCCCAGTGTCATAGTTTCTGCCTCCATTTGCGCCAAGCGACGCTGCGCACTGACTGCTCAGCGGGTGCGGAGGCACTCACCATCTAACTGCACGGGAGGATCTTCATGAAGACCAAGTTAGCGCAGCAAAAAGTAGCGATGTGGCTGGCAGGTGCGGCGTTTCTGATGCTCAGCGGCTGTGGCGGTGATACCACTCCGACCCCGACGCCAACCAAGCAGCAGCTGTACTTGTCGTGCGGCGATCCGGTGTGTAGGGGCTATACCGCCAAAGCTGGCGTGCCGCTGTGTACGACCGAGAAAGAGGGCGACTCCTGTACCACCGCTGGCACCAAGTGCGACCCGATGAATGGCTGCAATGCCGTCTACACCTGCGCCGCCAGCGACCCCCGCATGATGGCCGGTGGCTGTCCGATCTCGCGCCGCAAGTTTAAGACGGACATCCAGTACCTCGACGACAGTGGCCTGCGCAGCTACGCCGCCGAGCTCTCCAAGGTGAGGCTCGCCACCTACAAGTACAAGACCGGCGGCCCCACCCGACTCGGCTTTATCATCGAGGACCACGAGCCCAGCGTCAGCATCGACTCTGAGCGCGACATGGTGGATTTGTATGGGTACACCAGCATGGCAGTGGCCGCGCTAAAGCTGCAGGAACAAAAGATTGCGGTGCTGGAAAAGCAGCTGGCGACGCTACAGGCGCAGCTGACCAGCAAGAAGTCGAAACACTAAGGCACGCGAAGAGTCTCGCTGGCGCAGCTGGGTCAGCGCTTGATTAAGCCCCAGCGGGACGCTTCAGCGAGCGCAGCAGATACCAGACGTTAAACGCCAAAAACAGGCCCAGCAGCGCCGTCACTGGCACCGTCCACAGCGTCGAGCGCGGCCCCTCTCCATCCGAGAGCAGCCAAGCACCTTCGGGCACCTGCAGCGGCTCGCTGATCTGCACTGCTTGCACCTGTTCCCACAACAACACCGTCATCGGATCCTTCATCGACTCCAGCAGCGCGGGACCGGTCGGCTCAGCCGGTGGTGGCGTCGATGCAGTCACCGCTGCAGAAGCCCCCGCAGCCGTCGGCGCAACGGCTCCCGTCGGTGCAGTCTCAGGCGCTTGAGTGGGAGCATCTACAGGCCGACTGGGCGCTTGCAGCCGATAACGTACCGGTTGTGACAGCGCATCAGGCCCCGGCATCACCAGCCCCGCCGTCGTCACCGAGACTGCGGCCAGCGGCACCCGGAACGTCTCCACTCGGTGCCACAGCCAGATCCCCAGCGCGTCGATCTGCGCCAGGACTCGCTGTCGCACAATCCCCTTGGGCGGCAGCCGCAGCACATAGCCGTAGCCGTCCTTGGTCTCAATGCCGGGACCGTGCGGCAGGCCTAGACGCTCAACCTCGTGGCGCGCATCGGGCTCAGACGGAAACTTCTCTTTGGACAACAGGACGCGCAGGTCATCGTCAAACAGCACATCCACCAGCAGCTCTTGGTCTTTGCTGATGGTCAACGGCTCGCCCGAGCGGTCTGCGATGGTCAGCGGCTGCGGCAACGGCCCCATCGGCA
>JAGNNG010000413.1 GCA_017990795.1 Deltaproteobacteria bacterium | reverse complement strand
CAACGGGTCTCTGTCCCGAGGCAAGCACTGCCTGGGAGAGCAGCGCCAGAAGCTGACGCTAGAGCACTATATGGCAGGCTCGATCAACCCGCTGGGGATCGAGAATCAGCTGCGCGTCTCGGTGTGTACGCCGCTGATTGAGAAGCCGGGCCTCCTGTTTGATTTTTCAAACGTCGACGCGGGCTTTGTAAACTACATCTCGCCGACGCACATCCACGGAGGCTTTTTCGCCAACGTCTCACCGCTGTCGATCCTGACCTTGAAGGCGGAAGTGACCAGCTTTTACATCTGGCCAATCCCACTGCAAGGAGCTGGCTTTATCCGGGTCGGTGATTACAACGACTTTACGCTGGCCAAGCTCTCACCTGCGGTTGGTTCGCCCGAAGCGGCCACGTCGATGTACGGCATTCGGACTTTGCTGGGAGCGGCGCTACAAGGCTCTGTGCCACTCGGTAAGAAGCTAGACATCCTGGTCTACAACGGCTTCTCTGCGGAGTTTTGGCGGGTCAACAGCGACTCGTACTACTACGCGGCGCGACGCGATGCGATTCTGAAAGGCAGCGGCGACTGGGCGCTGTCTAACACCACCGTGTTGGCGCTGGCCATTAACGTAAACGCCAACCACACCGTTCGCGTTGGCGCAACCAACGATCTGGTCTACGTCCCCGGCAGTGGATATCTGGGCAACGTCACGGCAGGACTGGTTTCGTACGGTGTGAAGAACCTGCGTAATCTGGCCAAAGCGTTCGCGTTGTTCCTGCGCGTGGGAACGTTTACCAGCCACGCCTTCCGTCAGGGCATCACGCTCGCTGCCGGACTTGACGTAACTTACGAGCTAGCATCCCGACCGACCCGTCGAGTACGAGAGCTAGAAGAGGCCGAAGCTGCCGCTGCCGCTGCTACTCCTGTAGAAGCTCAAGCAGCCACGCCTACCACCGATGCATCGCCTGCTGCTGTTGTTCCCGCACCAGCGACTCCAACCACTGCACCTGCGACGGAGACTCGTTAATGCAGACGCAAGCCAAATCCTCACTAGCAGCCCAGCGTCCGCGCCGAAATCTGCTGCGCACCACGACCTTTGTTGCGGGACTTGCTGTCGTAGCAGGCTCCCTGTTCAGCAGCCGAACCGCAGACGCCTTTGAGTACCTACAAGGCCAGGAAGCTGCCTTTGCAATTCAAGGCGTGTTTGGTGCATGTAGCGTGATCTCCAGCGTCGGCAATGCGCTAAATATTGCGAACAAAAATGCGCAGCGCGGCTGGATGTATTCGGGCTTTATCTGCGGCTTTATCAACACGGCGGCCAGCCCCATCATCATGATCTACGGTCGCAATCCCTCGCCGGAGTTCGGCCTAGGGGCTGGTGCTGCGCACGGTGTGCTTGGGATTACCAACCTAGCGCTGGCCATCTACAACGGAGTGCTCTGGCACCGCGCCCAAGTTGCAGGCACCGAGCCCCCAAAGGTCACGCTAGCCCCGCTGCTAACGCGTGACAGCTACGGCGGCACCGTCGTCGGATTAAGCCTCAGCTCTCTGCGCTTCTAACCAGCAGACCCGGCCAACAGCCGGGCAGTCTGCAACAGCTCGCGGCATGTTCCTAAACAGTCACGAGCTGTCAGCTCTACTGTTCCATATTGAAGGTGTTTGGGTCGCTCTCGCCGGGAGCCAAAGCCTGCTCTGTCGGAACAGTTCCTTCCAAAAATACCTCATCGATCGCTGGAGCCCCCGGAGCCGCAAGCTTGCCCGTCACTGGGTCGATGCGCTGAATCACCACGCCTGCCGGCTGCACAAAGGCTACGGCACGCCGCTCACGCACCGCCGCTTGCATGACTTCCAGCCAGACGGGCAGGGCAGAGCGCGCTCCTTGCTCTTTTTCTCCAAGAGGTTTTGCGTCGTCAAATCCGACCCAAACGCCCGCCGCAATGTCTGCGGTATATCCGACAAACCACGCATCCTTGTTGCTGTTGGTGGTACCTGTCTTGCCAGCCGCAGGCCGACGGAGCTTGCCCTTGATCGATGCTGCGGTACCTTCCTCGATCACACTCTGCATCACGCTCGAAGTGACAAAGGCCAGCTCCGGAGAGATCGCCTGAGCCAACTCCACTGGAGCCGCTCGCTCGTCGCCAAGCTGCTGCAGCCAAACCGGCTCGGCACGTCGTCCGCGAGCCGCCAGCGTGGCATAGCTATTGGTCAGCTCCCACAGCGTCACGCCCGAGGTTCCAAGCGCCAGCGCGTAGTTGTTTTCCAGCTCAGACTCGATGCCCAGCGACTTTGCCATCGCAACCACTGGCTCTGGCTTCAGGTCGTAGATCAGCTGCGATGCGACGGTGTTAAGCGACTGCGCCAGCGCCACCCGCAGTCGCACCGGACCCATGTATTGACTGTGCGCTGCGGAGTTGCGCGGGGCCCACGGAGCCAGCCCCGGCAAGTCGTACACTTGCGGAGAGTCATTCAGCAGACTGGCCGCCGTGTAGCGCCGGGACTGAAATGCCGTCGCGTACACAAACGGCTTAAACGCCGAGCCCGGCTGCCGCTTCGCCTTGGTCGCCCGATTGTAGTAGCCGCGCGACTGGCCATAGCCACCCACCATCGCCAACACATGACGCGTCTCCGGGTCGATGACCATCACTGCGCCCTGTGGACCGCTCTCAAGCGCCAAGATCGGCCCTTCCTTGCCCACCTTGTTGACACGGACCCGCACCACGTCCCCCGCCGCAAAGCGCTGGGTGGCCAGCAGCCCCTTGGGATTGTAGCGGTCCTGCGTCACCGGCAGCGGTAGCGAGCCTTGCACACTCCCCAGGTTGACCATCGCCCAGCCAGCCTGACCGTCCCCGTCGAGCACATTAGTTACTACGCCTTCCACCGTCCGTCCCACTGGAGGCCCCGACGAAAAATCCTTCTTTAGCTGCTCGACATGCGTGGTCAGCGCTGCCCCTTCCAGCTTGCGCACGCGACTGCGATAGCCATTGCGCTCATCGACGCGCTGCAGCCCTTTTTCAAGTGCCTCCCGTGCAGCTCGCTGCACTGCCAAGTCGCAGGTCGTGCGCACGTTTAAGCCCAAAAACGGCAGCTGCGCTTGCGTATATCGGGTG
>JAGNNG010000412.1 GCA_017990795.1 Deltaproteobacteria bacterium | reverse complement strand
GGCCCGCCCAGATGCTCTTCCACTTTCTGACGAGCATCTAGCAGTGGTCCCAGCGCTCGCTGCGGTCCGCTACAGTCCACGCGCACCGCGTAAAAGCCGCAGCCAGCTGGTAACTCCGACGGCAAATCACCCATGACTGCGGTGTGGCGTCCCTGACGAATGCGCTCCCAAAGTTTCTCAAGCTGGTCCAAGCGTTGCCTCTCCTTCACAAAACGACCGACCAAACCGCTGCCAAACGAACCGAAGGTGCTGCACTAGCTTTAATGGCGATTCTTACAGATTTGCGGGCGACACACGAGAGTCCCCGCACTCACCTACTGCTGCCGTCGCCATGCTCCGGAATCCAGGCGCCAGTTGTCGGTTGGAAAAATATCTCCTGCGTGACCTGAAAATAGCATGGCGCTGCTCCCTGGCAGCCCTACCAGCTGCGCATCTTTCCGCGCAGTCGGCATCGGAGTCGCGCCTAGCGCGGTCCACTTCTTCGTATCCAGGGAGAAAGCATACAGCGCACCACTCGGCGTGCCATTCGCGCTGGCACCACCAAACACCAGAATCTGCCGCGAGGCTGGGTCGGCAGCGACGGAAAATCCGCTGCGCACCGCTGGCCCATTCGCTGCGTCTAGAAGACCTAAGTCGTCTACTCGAAACGTCGTCGAGACCTCCAGCGTGCCCGCGGTTGGCGTCAGTGCAAAGACGCTGACATTGCTCATGGTCACGTCATCCGCGCCGACAAGATAAAGCGAGCCACCAATCAACAGCAGCTTGGGTGACTGGAGCTTGGGCACCATCTGCCCTGCCGTCATCGGCTGCAGCGTACGCGCCAAAAAGTCGGTGCTGGGTGCCTTGTTAAAGTACAGCTCGTCTCCGGCAAGCGCCTGCGCCACCGAGTCCCCGTAGTACAAAAAGTGCAGCGCCGCCGGTCCAAGCGCAGCCACCTGACCAACAACCAGGGTGCCTCCCGGACGCGGCTTGAGCGGGCCTTTGATGTTGCGCTGCTGGGTCCACGCCATCCCATCGAAGGTCCACACATCGCTCAGACCTTGACCATTTTGCAGCGCACCACCCACCAGCACGGCGCGGCTCTGCACGGGGTCATAGCCAAGACTGGCAGAGCGGGCTTCGGGGAAAATCGAAGTGAGCGCTCGCGACCACAGCCCCGAGCTGGGGTCCCACAGCCAGGTGTCGTCCAAGGGAAATCCGCCTCGGCCAATGCCGCCAAACAGCACCACCGAAGGCCCCACAGCAGAGAGCGAACCGAACGTAACTCCGGCATTAAAGCGCGGCTCGGGTCCACCGAACGGCAGCGTCGTATCGCCAGCAACCACGTCCGTCAGCGTCACTTCCACAAACTTGTGCTGACCGGGATCGACGCTCAGCTGCGTACCGCCTTTGAGTTTGGCAGCCAAAGCCAGCTCGCCCACCACATCCACGCGAACCTGGCCTGACACGGTTCCCAAAGGCAGGGCAAAAGCAGCTGGCAACACCGCCTGCCCATCTGGCGCTTGAAAGTGCCGCTCCAGACCAGAGCCGGTGCTGGGCCGATAGATCCCGCGCAACAGATCAATGGGCTGCTGCGAGCTCGTCACCACCTGCACCGTCAGGCAGGTGCCATCCGTATCAGCGCACAAGTCCAGGTCGCGGTGACAGCCCCCCAGCACCCCGAGCACCCCGCAGAGCCAAAGTAGCCGCGCAGTCATCCCTCGCAGTTTCGTCATGGCATCACCGGTTGAAACACCGTCACAGGCGTGTTGTTTTGCGTCCCAAAATAAATCCCTAGACCGATCGCGGTACCGATGACCGCTGCGCCACCGATGACACCGAGCACGATACCCGCCGTCTTGGCGCCACTGCGCTTTCCGCCATTCACCTTGACCAACTCGGCTGGCGCAGGCTCGGGACCGTCAGGTACATCCGGCACGATCATCTTGGGAAAGCCGCCGATACCCAGCTGCTTCTCCAAGGTGGCAATGCGCTCTTCAATCTCGGGCCGGTTTTTGGCGTCGGGACTCTTCTCTAGATACAGCCGATAAAATTCCAGCGCCTTTTCGGGGCGACTCGCCAGGCGGTGCGACTGCGCGATGTTGTACAAAAAAACGCCCTGCGGAACGGACTGGTATCCCGAGGTAAAGTGCTCAATCGCCTTGTCGTACTCTTCGCGCTGGTAGTAGGAGGTGCCGCGCTGGTAAGCCTTGAGTGCCGCCGCCTTGGCGTCTGCAGAAGGCTGAGCCTCCTCGGCGTACGCGCAGCTTGCGGTCTGAGGCAGAGCACCCACAACTCCGAGCAGCCCCAGGAGGCTGAGCAGAACTGTAATAATTCTTGTCACAGTTTATCGTAACACGTCCCAATTCAGGCCGTACAGCGAGCCCGCGCCTAACGCCGGAGGTTCCTTGAAGCAGTTCGAAAGCGCGCAACCAGACCGAACGCGTGAGAGCGCTACGCACAGCGGCGCACAGCAGCCTAGCTACGAGCCCATGCCCGGCGACCCGTCACCACATTCGTGGTCTGAGGAAGAAGCGGAGCCCGATGCAGGCTGGCGACTTCTGCGTACGCCCAATCCAGCACCAGCACTGGCATTGTTTGCGTCGGCGCTGCTGCTACTGCTAGTCGTCGGCAGCGTAACTCAGCGCTATCGTCCGGGCCGCGTCGGCATCGCCCTCACGGAGCTTATCGCCATCCTGCTGCCGGCGCTGCTGTGGTCACGTGAGCGTCGCCAAGACATCCTCTCAGCGCTGCGACTACGGCAGCTGGGCCTGCGTCCGGTGCTGGGTGGCGTCTGCCTGGGAGCCGCCCTGTTTTACCTGCTGGCCGTCTGGATTGAGCCCCTCTTAGAGCAGCTGATTCCCATCTCAGAGCGCGAGCGTCAGCAGCTGATCCAGCTGATTCGACCGACAAGCGGCCTGCGACCGCTGTGGCAAGACCTGCTGTGCTTCGCCCTGACCCCAGCCCTGTGTGAAGAGATCCTGTTTCGCGGGGCCATCTTGAGCACGCTACTTGCGCAGTGGACAGCGACGACCTCAGTGCACAGTCCAGAGCGTCCTAGTCGCACGCCCACCACCGTGCAGGCCGTCCTGATCTGCGCCCTGCTGTTTGGCGC
>JAGNNG010000411.1 GCA_017990795.1 Deltaproteobacteria bacterium | reverse complement strand
GGGTTACGGCATCCCCTGTCTCCGAGAGGCGCGCTTCGTACGCGGGGCTCCAGCTAGTTCCACCGACGAGATACGACAGCTCCAGCTGCGTGGTCTGTCCCGGCGGACATGACAGCAGCACATCACTAGAGAGCTCGCGACGCGCCGAGGCCGACTGCCACAGCAGCCGCTGGCGACGGACACCGTCGAGCTGCTTTTGGAGCTCGCGCTGGGCCGCTTGCAACCGAGCTTGTTCTGCGACGTGCTGCAAGCGGGCTGCGGTAGTGGTGTCGAGCGCCTTGTCCCACGCGGCAAGCTGCGGGGCGGTGGCATCGGCTAGCTCGCGACTGACCAGCGCCGCCGTTACCTCATCGAGCTTGCCGACGACCAGCTGAGTGGCGTCGTGACGTGCCTGCTGCTCGCGCAGACCTTGCAGCTCCAGCTCGATCTTTTGAATCTTGGTGTCCAGCTCCTCGACGGTCTTGCTGTAGGCCTCGCTGCGCGGGTGCTCTTCGTTGCGCAGGCCCTCGATGCGACCGACGCTGACTTGAGCGCGCAGCGACGCAACATCCGCTGCTGGTGGCAGCCCGGCAAAGTGGACGGTGACACGCTCACCGCAAGGAACTGACACGCTTCGTGTCACTTGCGCGCGGTCGGGATAGACCACGACCGCTGTGACCTTGCTATTGTCGGTGCCGGTGGACGTCGCTGCCGCCTGAGCCGCTTCACCCACCAGAAGCGGCAGCAGCAGCGCGAAGGAAGTCCCAATCACCCGTCGCTGATTCGCTTGTTTGAATCTTGTTGAGGTCGTCATGGGCTCCTCCTACTGATACAGCCGATAGCCCTTGGGCCGTCGCAGCGAGTAGACAAACGTGGTGGTTAGCTTGGCGCGGGGTGCCAGTTGCAGTCGGAACGTCAGCGCTCCGGTGGTGGTGTCGTGTCGCGCCGGAGGATCCGAGCGCAGCAGCTTCAGCTCCACATCCTTACTGGCGGCCAGCGGCACTTGATCTTGCAGCTCGACGTCGATGGCGGTGGCGTAGGGGTTTTGCAGCTCGGTGGTGACGGTGTACTCGGTCACTTCATCTTTGTTAAAGACGCCTTTTTCCGTCGTCACCAGGGCCACATTGCGCACCGGCTTAAGCGCGCGGTCCAGGCCCAGCGGCAGCGTGTAGGTCTGTCCCGGCGCAATCGTCTGCAGGTTGGCGACACCAGCAGGATCGGCCCCGACAAACAGCTGCGCGCGACCTCCTGGCAAGGGCTGCGTCGACGGGTTTTTCAGCTCGGCCACCAGGAACGCCTCCGGGGCCATCGCGGGGAGCACTTTGCGCAGGACCGACACCGGAAAGCTGCGGCTCAGCAGCGCCACTCGGCGGACGCCTTGGCCACTTTTTACCGTCTCGGGATAAAGTCCAGACAGCGCCAAATCGTAACCACCAGCCAGCGATGCCGGGAGGTCAGAGGCATAGCGCGGTGGCACATATCCAGGCGGCGGCGCCATGCCCACGCCCAGCGTGCGCGGCTGGCTGTTGCCATAGCGGCCTGCACTGACCTGCCGCAAGCTGTCTCTCGACTCCGACTGGGCTGTGTCCATCGCTAATCCGTCAGAGGAGCCGTTCATGGGCACGCCCGCCACCGTGGTGGTTGCGCTAAACGCCGCAATCTCTTGGGGAGGAGGAGGAGGCGGCGGTGGCGCTGCGGGAGCCTGTCCTCTGAGGCTCTGATAGTTGCGCGTGACCGGCTTCATCACGCGAGGTGCGGCCTTTTTGGGTTCCTCTGTGCTCTTGGCTTCATCGTCATCGGCGCGCATGTCACTGCTGTCGGGGATGCCGTCGAAGTCTCTTTCGGCCAGGCTGTCGACGACTTGGACGCGTCGGCTCTGGTCTGACAGACCGGCTTGCAGCAGCAGCTTGTGGCGCAGTTCCTCGACGGGAATCGCAGGCTGCGACGAGGCCTGTGGCAGCGCAATCGGCGGTGAGGAGCGCGGCGGTGGCGGTAGCGCGGGCTCCGTCTGAGCCATCGGCGTCGGCACAAAGCGCTCTGCAGAGCCTAGCTTCCAGCGCGTGAGCTTTGGCAGCTGCGTTGCCTGCGTGGGAATGGCCGTCGACAGCACCAGCGAGACATCTTCCCAGTCCTCGCCCGTCTCTTGACTGACCAGGCCCGACAGCGCGAGGTCGACTTGGTTTTTTGCTGGCCACAGCTGCAGGTCGTAGGTCGGCTGCCAGCGCGCGCCCGCCGTCTGATAGGACAGCTCCAGCGTGGTCGCTTTGTCGCCGCTGATCTGCGCTGTCACCAAGTATCCAGGCTTTCGCGTTAGGCCGCCGAGCTTGCGCGCCTGCTCAGTAAGCAGCTGCTGTTGCCGACGTTGATCGCGCAGCAGCTCCTCGGTTGCTGCCAGCTTTTGCTGTAGGCGCTCCTGGGCGCGCTCGATAAAGCCCAGGATGGTCGGCCACTCGGTTGCGCGCAGACGAGCACCCCGCTGCGGATCAGCGGTGGGCAGAGGCGGCACCGTCGGCTGCAGTCGCCGCACCAGATCGAGCTGGTGACGATACACCGCCGCCTCATTCTGAGTCTTTTGGGTCAGTGCTTGCAGGGCTTCCAGACTAGCTAACAATTTTTCCGCTTCAGCGACGGGCAGATCGCTGCTATCGACGTAGCGAATGTCGACGCTCAAGACCTCTCCGTTTGAGGAGGCCAGGCGGATCGACTGCGGGTCGACACTACCAACCAAGAGCGGAAGGGTGATCTTGCGGGGGCTGCTGCCTGCGCGCGGTACGCTGGCCGTTCGCTGCACCAGGGCGCGGTCGCTGTAGACGGTGACATGGCTGACTTTGGCGTCGATGGCCTCGGGCTTGGTGGTGCTGTCTGGGCTTACCGCTGTAGTCACGGTGGCATAGGCCCGTGAGTCCGTCGCGAAAGCTGCAGGGAGAAGCATCGCCCAGCTTACGAGCCCCGCTGTCCAGCTGCGGCTGCGAAGGGACGCGCCTGCGGATGGGTCGCTGTGGCCATGTCTTGCAAGGCGCTTGCTCGTCTGGCGAGTGCTGCGCGCAGGACTGCTAGGTCCGAGGCTGCCGGGACCGGGAAACATACGACGCATGCTGGCTCCTTTGAACACCGAG
>JAGNNG010000410.1 GCA_017990795.1 Deltaproteobacteria bacterium | reverse complement strand
GTATCAGAATGGGGACTGCGTGACCATCGATGGCGCCGGCTGGCTGGCAGGAGCCGGTGAGTTTAGCGAGCACGCCAGCGCCCCGCGTGAGCAGGTCAAGGCCGTCTTTGCTGCCATGAGGCCAGCCAAGAAGTAATTGGCCAATAGACTAGCCCATAGCTAGCTCATTGGTCGTAGCCCTTTGTTCTAAATCATTTCAACTGCGTACTGCGTTAGCTGAAACAGTGCGCAGTTGAAATGGGAAATTAAATCATAAACGCAGTTATTAAACTAACTGACTTCTGTTTGGTGGGAATATTTGGGGATAGGGCAGGTGGATGTTGGCGAGATTAGTGGATAGCGCTTGATTCTAGTGGGTCAGCAAGCTCTGATGACTGAGAGCGAAAACTGCGTGCCTTGATTTACAACGCTATGAACAGTCAACGTGCCGCCAGCTTTCTCACAAAGGCGCTTGGTGATGCCCAGGCCCAGGCCGCGGGTCTTGTCGCTGCGCGTGGTAAATCCATCTTCAAAGATACGCGGCAGATCCTCACTTGGGATACCGCAGCCCGTATCAGAGATAGATATCGACACAGCGCTACTAGTGATGGCGGCTGAGATGCTAACGCTGCCTTGTTTAGCCGTAGCCGCAAGCGCATTTTCGAGCAAATTAAGGAGCATCTGCCTTAGATGATCTGGGTCGATACGAAGCGCTGGCAGGCTCTCGGTAACCAGTAGCTGAATGCGCTGGCGCGCTGCTTCTGGGACATTTAGCTCTAGTAGTTCGCGTAGCAGGGTCAGTGGTTCCCCGGTATACGGCTCGTCTCCGATAAGCGCTTGGGTTCCACCATCTAGGTAGTGACTGACCATCCGGCCCAGTCGGTCCGCTTCGGCGGCGATGGCACGACTTAGGCGCTGGCGTTGCTCTGAGCCCACATCCAGCAGCGACAGCCGATGGGCCGCCGCGCTGATCGCGGTGATGGGATTTCTGACTTCGTGGGCAAAGTCTCGCAGGGGATTGGTACGAGAAGCTGGCGGCGGAGGCGGTCGCTGGGCGCGCTGTGCCAGCTGAATCCAGGCGCGCAGCTTGGCATCTAGGAGGTCGACGTGAAACGGCTTGGCGATAAAGTCGCTGACCCCTCCTTGGTAAGCGCGGCGCTGTGCGGAGGGCTCTGCTTGGGCGCTGATCATAAGAACGGGTACGTCATCAAACTGTTGCTGCTGGCGGATGTGTGAAAGGAGCGTGAACCCGTCGACGTCGGGCAGCACCAAGTCCAGCGTGATAAGCAGGGGCCGCTCTTTGGCCAGTAGAGCCATGGCTTGCTGCCCTGTTTGGGCGTGGACGACCCGGACCTTGTGGCTTGCCATCAGCGTGCTCAGTAGCTGCGCAATGGAGCCCTCGTCTTCGATCAGTAAGACGGTCCCCGATGTGACCGCCTGGGTTTGAGTTGTTGCTTCGGACGCGTAGACAGCTTGGGCAGTAGACACAGCCATGGCGTCGCAAATTGCCCCGACGGCGAGCGAGAGTCAATAATCCGCAGCATCGACCTCTTACGCTGTGCCTAGTCTGCGACGCTCTGCTGTAACGCCTTGTGCCGCGCGGGTTCAGATGGCTTGTGGCTACGACGTGCTACGGGGGGCAGAGGAGTTAACCAGAGCCACCTACGGACCTTCGGGTGACTCTGCTTTTAGGGTGGGCTACTGAAACATCGCGGCAGGAATGGGCACGTTGCGCTGGATGTGGGAGAACAGAATTTCCTTCTCATCGCCGCTGTTCTCGACCAGAAGCAGTCGGTTTAGCTGCAGCGACTTGCCGTCCACATGCAGCTCGATGCGCGCAAAGACCTTGCTCAGCACGGTGCCAGCTCTCGGGGATAGCAGCAGTGCGGGCTGGTCGCTGGTGCCTCCGCTTTGCACCTCATATTCCGCTTTGGCGCTTTGCAGCGAGCCGTTGCCTAGCCACAGCTGGAGCTGGGTGAAGATGACGCGCATCGTCGGGTCGCGCGCGGTGTCAAACACCTGCGGCGCGCGCGTGCCAATGCGCAGCGTCGCCTTGTCGCCCAGGATCAGCATCGTAGAGGCATCGGGCCGCAAGTACTCCCAGCGCAGTCGCGTCGAGGCCGGACTTCCCGCGGTGCTACCCGGCTGCGGCGCGGGGGCGGGTGCGCCTCGGTCATACAGCATGCGGCCTTGCGACTGGACCTGCTGCTTAAACAGCTTTACGTGGGTGTGCTGGACAAACTCAGCTGACAGGCTGCGGAGGTTCTGCTGCGACAGATCGATCCGGCGCATGAGCTCATCGGCTGAGGGAACCGCCACAGCCGTGGGGGCCGCTTGCGCGGACTTGCTTGCGACTGCCTGCAGCGACAGCAGGACAAGCGCTAGACCCAGAGAGCGTATGCAGCCTCGATAGCTTTGCATCTTGGGACCGCTATGCACGATTGGCTGCGACATATTCCGCCAGAGCTTGCGCTGATGCGAAAGCCTGCTTGCCGACTTTCTCGTCGGGAATGGTGACTCGATACTTGCGCTCCAGCGCGACTGCCAGCTCCAGCGCATCGATGGAATCAAGGCCAAGGCCGTCTCCAAACAACGCTCCCGCGTCTTCGATCTGATCGGGCGTCTTGTCCAGCTTCAAGCTATCGATGATGAGCTGCTTCACTTCAGTGAGGATTTCTTGCTGTGCCATGTGGTTCCTATGTTCGATCGTGCGAGAAATGCCAGCCGCAAAGAGCCTCTGCGCCGCTCAGCGCTGAGACTTGGGATGGACGTGGTTCTGGGTCACTTACATCAAATCGGACTGAATTATCTCTAAGCCACCGTCAGCAGCGAGAGACTGCCCAGTGATGTAGTTGGCGCTGTCACTGGCTAGATAGGCGACCAGAGCGGCCACCTCTTCCGCGCGTCCAGCCCGGCCCAGTGGGATTCCTGAGAGCAGGCTGGCGCGTACGGTCTCGGGCAGGTCGGCGGTCATCGCGGTGTCGACTAGTCCTGCGCAGACACAGTTCACGGTGATCTGAAAGCGCGACACTTCCCACATCAGACTGCGCATCAGACCGGTCAGGCCCGCTTTGGCCGCGCCGTAGTTGGTCTGCCCGCGTCTGCCCAAAGTTGCCGA
>JAGNNG010000016.1 GCA_017990795.1 Deltaproteobacteria bacterium | reverse complement strand
TGGCCGACAAAGCGTTCGGTCAGAAGTGGGAGCGGCTGCTGCCGGCGGAAAAGTACAGCTCGGCGGATGACTCGCCGTTCGAGTCGGATCTGCGGGGCCTTGGGCGGACCTTTCCTCATCCCACAAGCGGCAAGGCCAGCGCGGCGGGCCCGGCGTACTACGATGCGCTGACCTACACGCCGATTGGCCTGGACCTTACGATGTCGTTTGCGCGCGCGGCGCTGGAAGGCGAGAAGCTGGGTCAGCGCGGCGTCACCGATGTGCTGGCCGTCTCTATCAGCAGCACCGACTTGGTGGGCCACCTATATGGACCCTACAGCCACGAGTACCAGGACATCGTCCTACGCATGGATCGCGCAGTGGCGCAGCTTTTGACCGACCTAGAGAAGCGCTACAAGCCAGGAGAGCTGATGGTGGCGTTTACTGCGGATCACGGCGCGGCTCCGATTCCCGACGAGCTGGCGCAAAAGCGCATGCTAGCGAGCCGCATCAAGAAGGGCACCATCAAGGAAGCGGTGCAAAAGGCGCTGGTCGAGCGCTTTGGCATTCAGGGTGACTGGGTCGTGGCGATGGAAGACCCCAGCATCTATTTGTCGCCCAAGCTGGTGGCGCAGACCAAGGTGGACCCGATGCTGGTCGAGGAAGCGGCGGGGCGGGCGCTGCTGGAACTGCCAGGCGTCATCGGCTTTGTGTCGCGGACGCAGCTACTGCGGGGCTGGCTACCTCCGACCGAGGCGGCGACCGCGGTGGCGCGCAGCTACTTTCCGGCACGCGGCGGTGACTTGGTGATGGTGACGGCGCCGTTTTACTTCTGGGGCAAGTACGGCGAGAACGAGCGCGGCACCTCCCACGGGTCGTTTTATCGCTACGACACCGACGTTCCGATGGCGCTGTACGGTCCATGGTTTACGCCAGGAGAGTACGGCATCGTCGATATGGTCGACTTTGCCGCCACCATCTCGCATGCGCTGCGGCTAACACCGCCAGCGGGCTGCGTTGGGCGTCCGGCGACCTCGATGCTGCGCCAGATTGAGCGCTAAGAGTGTCGCGCACCGCCGTGCGACTTAGACGGCCAGTCGGTAGATGGTTAGGGGAACTGCAGCTTGACCTTGCCGGTTAGGTCCACGCTCTTGCGGCGCTTGACTGGTGTGAACTCAAGCACATCACCGGGCAGCAGCTGCGCTCGGTACGAAAAATGGACTACGTTGGGTCCCAGGTGAAAGCTCGCCTTGTCTTCGCCTCTGCCGTCTTCCTTGCTGCGGTAGATCTCGACTGGGCCTGCGCAGGAGACACCCGTAGGCACCTGCGCGCAGACGGTCAAAAACTCTTGATGCAGGCTGTACCAGCGGCCTCGGCGCAGCGTGGTCTGCACCAGCAGCAAGCCATTTTTCACTTCTACCCGTGACAGATCGTGATCGTCGCGCGCGCCCGCGTTCCGATCAAAGTAAGCACGCTTGCGATACTTGCCTTTACCCGTCTGAACTACCAAGTCAATCGTTTCATCGTGGGAGCAGAGCAGAGCGTCGAAGGCCTGGGCCTTGGTGGCTAAAAAGGGATGGGCAGGCTGCTGTCCATTGATGGTCGTGCAGTATTCTTCTTCGCCGTCCTTTTTGCGGCCAGCGTCGCTCGCTGGATCGGCCTCAAGCAGCTGCGGGGAGGGAAGGATCGGGAACGCGCCCAGCCGACGCAAGGAGGCGGCAATCTCGCCCTGGGGTCCTTCTGGCGCGAGCTCTTGTTCGACGGAGTCCACCAGGAGTCCTTCTGCGGCTCGATACAGCGCCGAGCGATACGCTGCGATGGCCGCATCGCGCTCGCCTAAGAGCTCGCAGGCGCGGCCCAGGTTGTACATAACCGCGCGCTCTTTGACAGAGCGCTTCACCAATGGCAGGGTTTTTAGCGCCACCTGCTTGGCTGCTGCACCGTCCCCAGATCGCACCAGGGTCCAAGCCAGCTCCGACTGAAACAACACCTCTTTGGGCCACCTGCCTACTAGCTGCCTGAGCACCTGCTCCATGGCTTTGTAGTCCCTGTTTTTTTCTAAGCGCTCTAGCTCCGCTTGTTCTTTCTCTACGCTAGTACGTGCTGCCCCTTGCTGCGCCAGTCGTAGGTGCGCGGGCGGTAGACTCTTTGCATTGTCCAGGCAACGGCGATACTCAGAATCGGCGTCGACACGATTCAGAAGCGACTCTTGAATGTGCCCCAGAGTGATGTGGTAGCTGCACTGCAGAGTAGGTTTTGCGTTATAGAGATTGAGGTCAGTCTTGGTCAGCGCCTCTCGTGCTTCCTCGGTCTTACCCTGGATGTGCAGGTCCTGAGCCTTCTCCAGAAGGGGCCTGAGCTTGTCCGAGATGTCGTAAGGATTCGGCTTGGGTCCTGGCGCTGCAGTTAGCGGGGCCGTTACCTCTGTGCGCAGCGGGGGCTTGGTGTCCGGTGCGGGGACTGCAGTTGGCTCTGATGTTACTTCCGTGCGCAGCGCAGCGTAGGCTTGGCTTAGGCTTTCTGCGGACTTTAGAGCGGACACTGCGGCCTGAGCGCTGCTTGTTGGCGCTGCGCCCGCTGCCATTTGCGCCCCGCTGGTCTGCGCAGTCGCGATGCCGCCAATGGTTGCCTGTAGAACCAGTGGAAGGATGGACGCGAGTGATACAATAAACCGGTTCATGTCGACTCTCCTGCCTCAAGCATAGCGTGGTTTGTAGGCGGTGGGTCAGCCGGGGCTTGGGTGCCTGCGCGCAAGCGCGTCTTTGCCGATGTCGCCGGACTTTCTCGCTACAGAACGCCGAGCTTGGGCAACGCAGCGGTCGTTTTAGCTGGCAAGGGTGCCCAGTCAGTTCGGCCAACGCCGAGCCCACTTTGGGGGTGGGCTGCTGGCGCGGTCAGTGGGCTCTCTTTGTTTTGAAGTGAGCCATCCGGTCTGAAGACTAGGCCGTTCTGCGCCTGAAACGACCGTGGCGGGCAGAAAGCCAAGCGTGTCTATGGCAGTGAACGACCGGGCCGGGGCTCTGGCCTAGGGCTGCTAAACCGGAAGATCGTCGCTGTCAGAGGCTGGCAGCAGCTCCGCCGAGATCAGCCGCCCCGGATGCGCGTCGACCTGAGTGACTTCCTCGGTATGCTCACCGTGGCCACCCTCGTCGGCAAAGTCGTCACCAAATGAAGCGGCTGCGTTATCGACGCTGGCATCGTCCACGGTGGCAAAGCTCTGACCGGGGCTCGTGAACTCTTCGTTGGAACTTTTGGAAGACGGTGTCTCGGCCATGGCGAATCCCCGGTTCGTGGCTTGCGTGCCAGCCAGCCTAGAGTCTGGTGTGGGCCGCGACAAAGCGTTGCGGCCACTCGATCGTATCGCAGGGCAGGGACTCGCGTAAAGACCTCACAGGCTTAGCAAGGTAGGCAAGCTGCGCCTTGGTAAGGTGGCCAGCGCACTTGACGCAGACCTCGGCGCTTTCTATGAAGGGGCAACTTCTGGAGGTTCCGACGTGATTAAGTGGCTGCTGCGGATTGGCTATGCGGTTTCAATCTTCTTGATCGGGTCAGTGGTGGTGCTGGTGGCGCTCGGCGGTGGGCGCGACCTCTCGCATGCCGAGGCGGAGGTGGAGATCAATCGCCCCGCGCTCCAGGTCTTTTCGTGGCTGCATGAGACGCCCAAGATGAAGCAGTGGCTTGGTGGCTATGTCGAGACGATTCCCGACGACAAGCTGGGGGCTCGTGTGGGCGCGCGCGCGACGGAAGTGGCAGAGCGTGACGGTCAGCGCTGGGAGATGCGCTCGGAGCTGACGGCTTTTGCGCCGGGGCAGCGTCTGGTGATTCACCTGACCCATCCCGCTTTTACCGACGATACGGAGTACAGCCTCAGTGAGCAGGCTGGGGTGACGCGGCTGCGCTATCACAGCGTGGCGCACTACAGTCAGTGGCTGTTTCGGCTGATCTCGCCGCTGGTGGCGCGCAGTGTTCACAGCAAAATGGAAGCGGACTTTGCCAAGCTCAAGCTACTGGTCGAGAGCGAAGCGCCTGACCACCATCCGACGGTGGCCCCACCGGCTGAGGGACGCGGCGCCGCCTTCAAAAAATGCTGCGCTCCAGAGCCGACGACTACGACTCCCTCGCCTTAGATCGCTACTTCTCAGCAGCCAGCTCGGCAAAGTCGTTGCGCACGCTGCGGATCTCGGTCAGCAGGTGCTGACGCTGCTGCGGGCTTAGCGAGTGCTCAATGCGCAGCAGCATATCGATAAACTCCTGCTGATTGACCCGCTCGGCCTGCTCGGACTCGGCGTCGGGCGTCGTCTGCAGCTTGGACACCCAGTTGAAAAACAGCCGCTCCAGGTCAGTCGTTGAAGCGCCGCTGCGCAGGGCCGCTAGCAGCTCGGCGCGGTTCTTCTCGGTGCGGTGCATGCGGCGCTGCTCTTCTAGGCGATTTTTACGGATAAAGCCTTCAAACTCGCGCAGCTGCGCCTCGGTGTAGGTGCCAAGCCAGGTGGTCAGGTTCTTGCGCGCCTTGCCCAGCCGAAAGGCCACGTACTTCTCCTCGGGTAGCTCCAGTCGCTCAAAGCGCTCTTGTGAGCCCTTTTTCATCGCCCCTTCAGAGTGATCAATCTGCGCTTTGCTAAGGCCGGTCAGCGTCTGTCCTGCCACCGGGGCTGCGGCCTTGGCCAGTCGCTGCACGGCCTGGTCGACCTCGCCGGAAATCCAGGCCGCCTCTTGCTGTGTCAGCTGGTCTTGCAGTCGCTCCAGCGTTCCGTCCAGGAGCTTTACGTACATCGGCAGTTCCGTATGGCGATGCCAGTAAAACAGCGCGCCGATCCGCGACCACAGCGCCTTTTTCTGCGAGCGGTCCAGGTCATAGGTATCCACGATGCGACTGACCAAAAACCGGGGCGCCAGGGCATAACCGACTTTACGCACGCTACATCCTCCCAGCAGCAGCAGTAGGCCCATCAGCGTCCACAGCGCAAGGGGTGGCTGTCGCCACGAACGTCGCATCAGTCGGCGCAGCGGTCGGCGCAAGGGGGCATAGATGGACTGGGGCCAGTTTGGCTGAGCGCTCTGGACCAGCGCACTTTCTGGGAAAAAATCAGAGCCCGGCGCGGCTGCCTGACTGTGGCGAGAAAAGAAGTCGTTCATCTTAAATGCGATGTTATCTGGCCTAACTCAGAAGCGCTACGACGGCCTTTGTCGAGCTGGCTGCAGCCGCAAGACCAGCTGGCTGGATTCGTTGCTCGGCGGCTCCAGGTGTTGCAGCCGCCGCGACGTGAGCCGCTAAGGATGCGTCTTTACCTGGCAGTAAAATTTGCTGACCTCGACGCCAGTACCTAGTATCGCGAGCCATGGGCGCACTCTCTGGCAGCATCGCGCTTCGGCGCTACCGAGTCCTTTCTTCCCCACCTTCTGACTTCAAAGACACGTACGAAAAAGCGGTCCGCGCGCACGCGCTGGTGCCCGTCGATCCGACTCGCACCGAGGACAAGTCATCCGGCTGGTGCAGCCTGCATGACGCCGACGACCTGGACCTAAACTTTGAGAAGTTCTATCTGGACGGTCGCATCCTGCTGTCGCTGCGCACCGACGTGCTAAAGCCTCCAGCAGCGCAGGTCAAGCGCATGCTGCAGCAGCGTCAGCGCGAGCTAGAAGCGCAGAGCCACGCTCCGATGTCTGCCGGCGCGCTGCGTGATCTAAAAGCGATCCTGGTCGCCGAGCTGCGACAAAAGACCCCGCCCAAGGTCAAGACCGTCGACATGGTGTGGGAGCTGGACGCGCAGCGGCTGTACTTTTTTTCCCACTCCAAAGGCAGCAACGAGACGTTTTTGAACCTGTTTGCGCAGACGTTCAACATGTCGCTGGATCTGGAAGGACCGGGCTTCTGGGCGACGCAGCTGGTGGCCGATCAAGAGTCGCTGCAGACGCGCCTGAAGAACACCCATCCCACCGTCGAGCTGCTGCAAGGCTTTATCGGTCTGCGGCCCGGCCCGCGTGAGCTGGACGAAGTCGAAGCGCTGGCCTCAGGCTCGCGTGAGGCGACGCTGTAGCGCAGGCCTTGGTGGCCGCTAGTTTGTCCTTTTGCCCGCACCGATAGGGAACCCGCACATGACCAGAGCACAGACCGCATCTCGTAGCCGCGAGCCTTCACTGCGCGAGCAGATTGCCGAATCGGGAGAGACTGAGATCAGCGCCACCCGCGCCGCGCTGGGGGAAGACCTCACCGACCGCCGCTTCCTTGGGCGCGAGTTTCTAACCTGGCTTTTGTATCACTGCGACAGCAGCTACGATGAGCACGCCGACGCTGAGCTGCACCCCGAGCTAAAAACGCCGCTGTCGCCGCCGCGCGAAGGTCGCTTTGCTGCCACCAAAGACTGCGCCGCCTTTCGTATCTTGATTGGCGAGCGCGTCATCCTAAAAGCCCTCGGTGACGGCAGTGGTGAGATTGCCGCTCGGGGGCCTGCCACCGGTTACAGCGCGGATGTTCGCTACGCCATCGCAGGCGGCCTGACCGTGCGCGAAGTAGACCTTTTGTTTGAGCGCGATGACCGCATCTGGCAAGGGGCCGTAAATGCCGAAAACTTCGACATCAAGCGCGCCAAGCTGCCGTCGCTGCTCAGCGAAGAAGACAGCGAGCGTGCCGCCGAGCGGCTAGAGCTTATCGCCGAGCTAGACGCGATGCTGCGCACGGCGTTTCAGACCTTCTTGCGCATTCGCTTGGACTCGCAGTGGCAAAGCGAAGTGGTGCCCGCGCTGCGCGTATGGCTGGCGCGCTCGATCCTAGAGAAAAAGCAGCTAGAGCTGGCGATGAGCGAGATAGCCGGCAAAGGCAAGGGGACGGGGCGGCGCGGCAAGGACTCTCTGAACTGATGTGACGTTGCGGCAGGGTATCGGCCTTGGGTTTTTGGGGGGCGATGCGATACCCTGCTTGGCTATGAGACAAGTTTGGATATCGCGCATTGGTGCACCGGAAGTCCTAGAAGTTCGCGAAGCGGCTGACCCGGAGGCTGCAGCCGGTCAGATTCGCGTTCGCGTCAAAGCGGCAGGCATCAACTTTGCCGACCTGATGGCGCGGCAGGGTCTTTATCCTGATGCCCCCAAAGTGCCGTGCGTGGTCGGCTACGAGGTGTCGGGCGTAGTCGATCAGGTGGGTCCGTCCGCGGATGGCAAGCCCAGCCCGTTTGCAGTCGGCGACCGCGTCTTCGCCATGCCCAAGTTTGGGGGCTATAGCGATACCGTCGTGCTCTCGGCGCAGCAAGCGTTCCACATGCCGGACGCGATGACGTTTGAGGAGGCCGCCGCGCTGCCCGTGGTCTACCTGACCGCGCATCACATGATGATGTACACTGGCGCGCTGCACGAGGGCTCGCACGTCCTCATTCACTCCGCAGCAGGGGGCGTCGGACTGGCCGCGATTCAGTTGGCCAAGGCGCGAAACTGCGTGATCTACGGCACCGCCTCGGCGGGCAAGCACGACTTTTTGCGTCAGCAGGGCTGTCAGCATCCGCTGCTACCCGAGACCTACGTAGAGCAGATTCGCAGCCTGCGTGGCCCGCGCGGACTCGATCTGGTGCTGGATGCCATCGGCGGCAAGTCGTTTAAAGAGGGCTACGACCTGCTGGGCGACGCTGGGCGGCTGGTGATGTTCGGCATGTCCTCGATGTCCAGCGGCAAGCAGCGCAGCATCCTAAACGCCGTCGGCCAGCTGGTGCGACTGCCGCGCTTTTCCCCCGTGGCGCTGATGAACGACAACAAGAGCGTGACCGGCACCAACATGGGCCACTTGTTTGATCGGCTGGACATGCTGCGACCGCAGTTTGAGACGCTGATCAAGATGTACGTCGCAGGCCAGATTAAGCCCTACGTCGATCGCACCTTCACCTTTGCCGAGGCTCCTTTGGCGCATCACTACCTGCACGACCGCAAGGCCAAAGGCAAAGTGCTGCTGGTTCCGTAAGCTCTGTCCGCGCGTCGAGCGACTACCGGCGCGCGGGCTTGATCTCCGGCGACCACTGACCGCGGGCGGCCAGCATCATGATGCCGCCGATCAGCACATGCGTAGAGCCAACGCCCAGCAAGCTGCCGACGCTCACTCCATTTTCGCAAAATGTCTGTGGTGGGCAAATCAGCGAGCCAAAGCCCGCCAGCATCAGCACCCCACCCACGGCAAGCGTAACACCGCCGCTAATGAGCAGTCCGCGCGGGCGAATCGGCGTGACGCGCAGCTTGGTGACTCCCTGTGGCGTGGTGATCGGCTCAGCGCGATCGATAAACAGCTTACGAGGCTCAAGCACCACGGGGCGCTGGTCGTTCTCACGCACGGCGGGTAAGTGGTCGCGGTTGGCCCAGGTCTGGTCAGCGGGGTCGACTAGATAGTGGGCCGGGAAACATGCTGCGTGCAGCGTCAGGACGGCGGGTAGCAGCAGGCGTAGCTTGTGGGTGGGGGATTTTTTCGTAGGCATCGTAAGTCTCTCGGTGGAGCGGCGGTGTGGCCGCGACTGCTTCTAGCCAGAAAGCAGCTTTCGTACCAAGAACCCAGTTTAGATCTGCCTCGCGCAAGTGGGGAGACTGCAGCTGCTGGACTGGCCGAAATCGTCCAGGGGTCGTCTTTGTGGTCGCTTTTGGCCAGCCAGCAGAAGTGGAAAGGGGGCGCGCCGACCTACTGCACTGCGCAGCGGACGCTTACGACCTTATCTTGAGGCTGCGCCGCGCCGCCTTTGCGCCAGACGCTGCCCATCCACTGCCCATTGCAGCTGCTGGCCGAGGGCGCGGTGGGGACCACGCAGTAGCAAGCTGCCGCCGTTTCTTGAGCGCACGCAGCGACCACCGAAGGCTCTTCCGGAAGTCCGGTTGCAGAGGCCCCCATTGCCGTGCAGCAGCCGCTGCTGCAGACCGGGAACGGGCTGTCCACCGAGGCCGTGGGGTTCCCGTAATCGACATCGCCGACGATGCAGTTTGGCACTCCTGCTTCGGTCTTTAGCGCGCTGCTGATGCAGATGGGCTTGCGTGGCGCGATGGCCGCCCCAATCTTGTCGAGCGCCGTCGGATAGTTGTCGATGTCGCACACGCTGACCTGCACCTGCGTCGCAAAGCGGTCGGCAAACTGGCTCAGGCGGCTCTGCGCTTGGCCGACGATGGTGGGGTCCTTGCCGTACACGCAGGCGGCATTTTGATCCGTGGCCAGGCTCAGCCCATCGGTACCCGCGCGGCTGGCCACAATCTGCACCTTGCCGCCGCTGCTGGTCGAAGGCAGCGTCCAGATTCCGCCGACCACCACATTGCCCCGGTTCAAGCTGGAGAAGTAGTTTACGTACTTGCTCACCGACTCCAGGTACTTGCTGGGCTTGGGGTGGCAGTTGGTCTTTGGGCCCTCGGTGCTTAGCGGCTGGTCGCACTCGATGCTGTCGGTGACGCAGCGGTAGTCGATGCGGAAGCACTCGGGGTCGGTGGCGCCCGGTCCGCAGTCGCGGGACGCCGGGTTGCCAAACGTGTCGCGCATCGCCAGCTGCACCGAGCAGTCGTCTTCATCGGTCACAAAGATCAGCGCCAGCGTCGAGTTTGCCCGCAAGAAGTTGGCGTTTTCCGTCGGATGCTCGGCCAGCGCGCGCCGTGCCGCCTCTAGCGGAGACTCGACGCCGCAGCCACGGTCCCCGACCAGCGCCATACACTTAAAGGCATTTTCCGGCCCCCGATCCACCAGCTTGCCGGTCTTGGGATCCAGCACCATCGCGACCGGCACGTTGCTAATCCCCGCCTGCTTCGAGATAAAGCGCTGCCCGTTTTGTGGCACGAAGCGCGGATCTTGGCACAGCGTCTGACAGGCCTGCTGCGCAGCGGGCGACAGCGACCGCTCGGTACAGGGCAGGTTTTGCAGCAGACCATCATCCCCCTTCGCGGTGTCACAGCTGCCCGCCGAGGTCGGAAACGGTCGCCCACTTGCTGGCAGCGTACCCACGTCGGTGGTGACGATGCCCACGTGATAGTTCAGGTTCTTGGCCTCGATGGCTTGGATAAAGCGCGGAATGTTCTCCGCCAGCTTTAGCTGCTTGGGCGTCATCGAAGGAGAGTTATCAATCACAAACAAGATATCGACATCGCGGCGGTCCCCCAGGTCTAAGGAGTACTCGACCTGAGTGGCCACGCAGCTCTCGCCACCGACGCGGCTCTGGCCAACCGGACAGCTCCCAAAGTCGGGCGCCGTGCAGCCAGAAACCAGCATGGACAAGAGCGCCGTTCCGCGAAAAGTAGACATACGTCGAGCATTGCGGGGCATGGGAACCTCCTTGGGAGTGCGCACGTAGGGAGGGCTCCTTACGTGCAATCAAAAGCCGCCAAGCTGCCGAGATTATCGTCGCAGAGCCGATTCCTTTCGGAACCTTAGCTACTTACTGCAACCGGGCGTTCTTGATTACCTGGGCCTTGATCGGGCCAAGACCTTACGAAGATTTTTGGGAAGTCTATTACGGAGTGCAGAACGCATTAGGAATGCGCCGCTAGGAACCAAAAGGGAGTGAAGGTAGGAGCTTAGGAGTGCGCAGGCAGCCTGACGCTGGGTCAGCTATTAGGTAGCGCGGGTGGCGGTGACGAGCGCGTCGATGCTCTTTTTGGCGTCGCCAAACAGCATCCGCGTGTTGTCCAGAAAGAACAGCGGATTTTCGACGCCAGCGTAGCCCGCCGCCATGCCGCGCTTGAGCACGATCACGACCTTGGACTTCCACACCTCCAGCACCGGCATGCCGTAGATCGGGCTCTGCGGATCGTCGAGCGCGCCTGGATTTACGATGTCGTTGGCGCCAATCACTAGGATCACATCGGTGCCCGGGAAGTCGGGGTTGATGTGCTCCATCTCCAGCACGATGTCGTAGGGCACGCCAGCTTCGGCCAGCAGCACGTTCATGTGTCCGGGCAAGCGGCCTGCGACGGGATGAATGGCGAAGCGGACCTGGATGCCGCGCTCGCGGAGGTTGCGCGTAAGCTCAAAGACGGCAGCCTGCGCGCGGGCCACCGCCAGGCCATAGCCGGGGACAATGACGACGCTGCGCGCGGTCAGTAGGCGCTCGGCAGTCTCGTCGGATTTCATCTCGCGCACCTCACCGGCTGGCTGCTGTGCGCTGCTGCTGGCCCCATCTGCTGTGCCAAAGCCGCCAAAGACCACGCTTAGGATCGAGCGGTTCATCGCCCGACACATGATGATGCTAAGGATGGTGCCGCTGGCGCCGACCAGCGCCCCGGTCACAATCAGCAGGTCATTGGCCAGCATAAAGCCCGCCGCCGCTGCCGCCCACCCCGAGTAGCTATTGAGCAGCGACACCACCACCGGCATGTCCGCGCCGCCAATCGCCATCACCAAGTGAATGCCCAAAAGGCTCGCCAGCACCGTCATGGCCATTAGGAACGGCAGTCCTTCCGTGCCGTCTGCCTGTAGAAATGGCACTGCCAAAAGCGTAATGCCCAGCGCCACGCTGGCATTTAGCAGGTGACGCGCTGG
>JAGNNG010000409.1 GCA_017990795.1 Deltaproteobacteria bacterium | reverse complement strand
CGGTGCGAGCACGGCTTTGGCCACACGGCGGTCATGTACTCGCAGAACATCGACGCGCTGTCGGCGATGGCGCGGGCCAGCAACGTCAGCATTTATGTCAAAAACGGCTCCAGCTTGGCGGGGCTTGGCTACCACGGGGAAGGCTACACGTCGTTTACGATTGCCTCGCCGACCGGAGAAGGCATGACCACAGCGCTCTCGTTTACGCGTGAGCGCCGCTGTACGATGAAGGATGCCTTCCGCTTTGTCTGAGCTAAAACAACCGCAGCGAAGTGCACGCGCCCGTAGCAGCGTCGCACCTGCGATGACGCGTCCGCGGAATCTGCAGCCAGCAATGTCGCACCAGCATCCCCAGCGCACGCCTAGCAGCACAGTCTCGGCCTCTTTGGTCGAGCGCTGCTTCCTCTCTGGCCTGCGCTGGCAGCGACTGGGCGCGGGTATCTTTTTCGGCTTAGGGTCGACTTAGCAATGGGTCCGCTGCTGCGCGCTGCTTCAGAGTCGATTGCCGCCGAAGGCCCTGCGATTGGGCTGATCGAGGTGCAGTCGATCGCGCGCGGCATCACTGTGGCCGACGCCATGGTTAAGCGCGCCGCAGTGCGCCTGGTGCTAAACCGCCCGGTCTCGCCCGGTAAGCACCTGTCGCTGTGTACCGGTGACGTGGGCGATGTCGAAGAGGCGATGACCGCAGGGCTCGCGCGCGCCGGCAGCAGCCTGTGCGATCAGCTGATGCTCAGCCAAGTCCATGCCGAGGTCTTGCGAGCCCTTGGCAGCACTGAGCGCAGCACTTTGGACGAAGCGCTGTCCATCGGCATCCTAGAGACGTTTAGCGCTGCCGCAGTGTTGCTGGGCGCAGATGCAGCGTGCAAGGCCACCGACGTACACCTTTACGAGATAAGGCTTTGCGACGGCCTTGGCGGCAAAGGCTTTGCCATCTTCAGCGGCGAGCAGGATCTAGTCGAAGCCGCCCTCGCAACTGCGCAAGAGAAGCTAAACCCAGGGCTATACCTGGGCCACGAGCTAATCGCTCGTCCGCACCCCGACCTGATTGAGTCACTGCTGCGCAACTAGCGCCGGTGCTCCACAGGAATCGACGGCTGCGCCTAGCGCGCGACCGCGTCCAGCAAAAGGACTCGCTGCTACAACAAGTCCTCTTGCTGGTGGTGAAGCTACATGCGCTCTGGAACCTCAATGCCGAGCAGCCCAAGCCCGTGCTTGAGCGTCCGCGCCACCAAGTCGAGTTGCAGCAGTCGTGCGGCTCGCGCGGCGGGCTCGGCTTTCATCACTGGCACCTCGTTGTAAAAAACGCTGACCGCGCCGGCCAGTTCATACAAGTATTCGCATAGATGATGGGGACGCGCCGTCCGCGCCACCGTCTCGACCACGCCCGAGTAGTCCAGCAGTCGCCGCGCCAGGGCAAGCTCGGCAGGCTCTTGCAGGCATGGCGTCTCAGCAGGCTGCACGCCCTCTGCCGCTGCGCGCCGCGCGATCGAGCGCAGCCGTGCATAGGCGTACTGCATATACGGCGCGGTATTGCCGTCGAGCGCCAGCGCCTTGTCGAGATCAAAGTGGATATCAGCCTGCCGATCGCGCGACAGGTCGTTGTACTTGATGGCGCCAATTCCGACGACGCGCGCCACTTCGTCAAGCTCGGCCTCGGGCAGCTCGGGATTCTTGGCGTGAGCCACCGCGCGGGCCCGCCGAATCGCCTCATCGACAAACTCGTCGAGCAGCGGCACGTTGCCTTTGCGCGTGCTGCCCGTGGTCCAGTTGCCTTCCTCGTCGCGAAAACGCATCGATCCGAAGTAGATGTGCTCCAGCTCGCAGGTAAAGCCCAGCTTGCGCCCGACGGCAAATACCTGCCGAAAGTGCAGCTGCTGCGGTACACCAACGATGTACAAGATGCGCTGCGGCTGCCAAGTATTGACGCGATGCTCGATGGTGGCGATGTCGCTGGTGCCGTACAAAAATGAGCCGTCGGCCTTGCGGATTAGGAGCGGCGAAGGCTCACCCTCGATGTTGCAGATGACCGCGCCGCGGCTGTGCTCGGCGATGCCTTTGGCTAGCAGCTCCTCGACCAGGCTGCCCAGGCGCGGGTGATAGTGGCTCTCGCCCAGGACCACGTCAAAGCGGACACCAAGCCGCGCGTAGGTCTTGTCAAACTCTGCCATCGAGACGGTGACAAACTCTCGCCACAGCTGCAGGTTGTCGGCGTTGCCTTGCTGCAGCTTGGCCAGCTCGGCGCGCGCTTCTTTGAGCAGTGGCGTGGCTACGTTTTCCTCGTCGCCTTCATCCTCACCGTCAGCATCTGCGGTCACCGCTTTGGGCGCCAACGACAGCGCTTCGGCTTGCTTTTTCTCCTCGCTGACAAACTTTTGATACAGCCGGACTAGCTCAGCGATGGGCGCGGCGCGATAGGCCTCGGGGTTTAGCCAGCTGCGATACGCGACGATGAGCTTGCCAAACTGCGTGCCCCAGTCGCCCAGGTGATTGTCGGCCACCACTGAAAAGCCAACCGACCGCATAATCCGCGCCAGCGCATCGCCGATAATCGTCGAGCGGATGTGCCCAATGTGCATTGGCTTGGCAATATTGGGCGACGAGTAATCAATCACCAGCGAGCGACCCAGACAGGTCTGACGAATGCCGCAGTTTACGTCGGTGCGCAAGGCGCGCAGGCAGCCTTCGATGAAGTCCTTGGACAGATGCAGGTTGACGTAGCCGGGACCGGCAATCTCGGCTTTGCGTACGGCGGGATGTGAGGCCAGCGCGGCGAGCACAATCGCAGCCAAGTCACGGGGCTTTTGCGCCAGCGGCTTGGCTAGCTGTAGACAGGCTGTAACTTGCAGGTCGCCAAACTCTGGCTTGGCCGCCGGCAAGAGCTGCAGCGTCTCTGGCAGGCTGGCATCGGGGAACTTCTGGCGCAGCGACTGCGCTGCCAAGAGCCCCAACTGCGCACACAAATCAAGCAACGAAACAGGCAGAGCGGGCCCAGCAGAAGGCGCCGCTACTGCATCAACATCAGAAGAATGACCGGTAGACATGGGACGCGCAGCCTAACAACCAGCCTCGCGGTCGGTCAATCGCCCTGGAGCCGCAGCGTGGCGTAGTCGCACAGG
>JAGNNG010000408.1 GCA_017990795.1 Deltaproteobacteria bacterium | reverse complement strand
GCGACCAGGACCTGCGCCGTTTGCATGCGCTCCCTCATCTCGAAGCTGGGGCCGGCATTTTCGCCGATGTAGACCTGCTGGACGCGGACGCGACAGCGCTCTTGGAAGGCGTCAGCGACGTCCTGAAAAGCGCGAACTCGACCGCTCTTGATCACCAGCACTGGAGGCTGGACGCGAACCGTGACCCCGCCCCCACCGGAGTCGATGGTGCCCTCTGGAATCCCGAGTAACTTTGGAAGCGCGAACAAAACCGCAGCTGTCAGCGCCGTCGTCATTGCCATCTTGGAGCCGCTCCACTGTTTCTACCTATTAAAGCACCTCTTTACGGCGCGGCTAGGAGTGGCTGTGGCTCTGACGAGGGATACGATTCCTCTGGCGTTCCGGAGTGCGCACTGGTCAGCGACGAAGAAGCAGGCTCACTGGCCGACGAAATCAAGCCGCCAGGACCGCCAGAAACTGGTGGATTATTGTCTCCGCTGCCGTTGTCACTCCCGCCATCGGCAGAGGAGTCCTCCAGTCCGCGAGCAGCAGAAGCGGTCATATCGCTAAGCCCCAGCCGAGCGCCGCGACCCAAAAACAGCACCCCCATGATCAAGTTACTGGCCGTCGAAATGGCCGTCATCGACAAGCTGTAAGCCAGCACCGACGCATCACCGCCAGGGGAAAACTCGGAGAAGAAGTACTTGGCGGCCACCTGAGAAGTACCCAATCCCTGCACGCTGATGGGTAGCGAGGTCACAGCAAACACCACCGGTAAATATAGCGCAGCGACGTGAAACGGGACCTCGATTCGGAAGCAGCGCAGCGCAATGAAGTGCCACAACAGCAGCACCAGCAGGTGAGGCAGGCGGACCACCAGGGCGCGCAGGTGGCCAAAGATGCCAGCCTCGTGCAGAGGCGCCCACAGCTTAAACGCCACTTTGCGCAGCTTCAGCCACAGACGCATGAGCAGCCCGGCGCTGGGCAGCTGCGGCGGCGGTTCGAGCAGGAAGCGCGGCGGAAACCTCAGCAGCACCGCGTAAAATCCAAGGCCCAAGAAAAACAGCAGCAGCACCGGGCCTAGCGCGCGCGCTTTCTCGCCGCCCAGAAGCAGGCTGCCACCAGCCAAGGTCATCAGCAGTGCGACCCAGACGCCGACGATAAAAAGAATGTAGGCGCTGGCTCTCGACAGGGACACCTTACCGACGCGATGCAGGTAGCCGATGATGCCAAGCTGGCCGGCGTGGTAGTTGATGACGGCCAAGGTGTAGGTCGCAGCGCGAATAGTGTAGAGGTCCCCAAAGCGCAACTGCATCCCAAACCAGCGGAACACATAAAACATCGCCAGCGTGTCCGCAGCGCAGTTAAGCAGCGTCATCACCGCCGAGGTCAGAAGCAAGAGTCCGAGCGGAGCTTGCCCCAGCGCATCGCGCACCTGGCTTAGGTTGGTACCGCGAACCGCAATTAGGAGCGCTCCCGCCGCAACCAGCAGCGGCAACAGGCGACGAAACTTGGCTAGCATCGGCGCAAAGCTAGCACAGCGACTTGGATCGCGCTGGAAAAACGCGGCCTTGCACCATCCAAGGCTGCAGGATATTTTGGCGACGACTTCTCGACCGCATGGTGACCGCCTCTGCTGCATGCAACCTTGCGCGGCATGGGCCTCGATAAGTCACGGGACCATCGATGCCATACCGGTCCTTCGATAGACAGACAGCACTCACAGCGACCTTTTCACTGGCTTGTAACGCGGACTTGTAACGCCCCCAAAAAGCGGAGAGACATTCGTGGCACGCGACGAAGAGACCAAACCAGAAGACGCCGAGACCCCGAGCAGGCCAGCCAGCCTGCAAGCCGAGGAGGATGATCTCGGATATAAGCAGACGCGACGACAGCTTGCCCGTGGAGACAGCCCGGAGAAGGCGGCCCCCGAGGCTGCGCCGCAGGAAGCGCCGGTACGCAAGACCGCGTTTCAAAACTTTGTCGACGATCACTGGAACCAGTGGCTAAGCCAGGTGCTGATGATCTTGGTCTTGGGCGCGTTTGTCATCGGCTACAAAATGGACAAGCTGCCAGAGGCCAGCATTGGGCTCATCTTGTCGGGCGGCATCGTCGCTATCGCGATCTACAGCACGGCCTCACCCGCGTACGATCTAATCCACGACAGCACTGGCAAGAAGCTATTCGCGCTGCTGGTGGTGCTGTGGGTGGCGGCAGCAGGCTACCCAACCCTGCGTAAAGGCATTGGCCGCACCGTCCTCGCTTCGACGGTTCTGACTGAAGATGGCAAGCCCACCAAGCTCACCATCGCACCGGGAAATACAGGACCTTTTGATCTGACCGTCAGCGGAACTGTGAAGCCCACCGCAGGCCAGGACACCAGCCTTGGCTATGTCATCACCGTCGGTGGCGATAACAATCAGACGAAAGAAATCTCGGACCAGTTTAGCTACTCGGTGCATCAAGCGCGGGTACGCAAAGGCAGCACGAACTGGACCGAGCAGCGCAATCAAGTCGAGCACCGACTGGGCAGCGACATTCGCGGCTCAGAGCTAACGCTTACCGCTGAGAAAGTGGACGAGCTGCTGCAAGACGGCATCCACGTCACCGTGCATCCTCAGAGCTACGACCCCAACTGGTTCTTTGTCCTCGGTATCTTGGTCGTGCTCGGCATGATGTTCGTAGAGTCGCGCATCGGGGACGCCAAGACCAAGCCGCACCTCATCATGGCATCTGCCTGTACGCTGATCTTTTCGTTCTGGTACCACAAGAACGCAACGGCCAGCCGCCTGGTCGCCCCAGCTCTGGACGCGGTGTTCCTGGCCGCAGTCACTGGAGGCATCGGGGGCACGCTCGTCGGCGCCGTAGTCCGCAAGGCCAGTGGCCGCGACAAGGTCAAACCGGACGAAGAATAAGCCCCAAGCCGCTCCCATGAGGGCGGCTTCCCCCAGCCCTCTCCGTCGTCGTCCCCCCCTTCGTCCCCCCTACTACTTATAGTCGGTCAAGCTGCGACGAACCTGACCTCGCCGAGGGTCGTGCTGCTGCTGACACTCGGCGCACAGCGTCGCGTAGGGCTGCACGCTCAAGCGCCGCTCGCTGATCTCTTCCTCGCACTCTTCACACAGACCCATCTCCTCAGGGG
>JAGNNG010000407.1 GCA_017990795.1 Deltaproteobacteria bacterium | reverse complement strand
ACGCGCGGTAATGTCGCGCTGGATGGACACCCAGTGGGTCAGCGTCCCCTGAGGGTCAAGCAGCGGCGTCAGCGATAGCTCGGTCAGAAGCTCGTGGCCTTCTTTGTGATAGCTCAGGATCTCAGCCACGATGGGCACCCGCTCCTGCATCGCGGCATAGATGCGCTGCAGCGTGCCACGGTCGGTGTTCTTACCGTGCAGCACACTCGGAGACTCCCCCCGCACCTCGCTTAAAAAGTAGCCGGTCAGCTGCGTGAAGGCCGGGTTGACGTACACGATGCGCAGCGGCCCCTCGGGGTCGAGGCTGGATTCTGAGATCAGCACCGCATCGCGCGCATGAAAGACTGCCGACTCTAACAGCCTGAGACGCTGCTCGGCGCGACGACGCTCACTCAGGCCCCGGCACATCGTAATAAAGCCGACGTGCTTGCCGCTATCGTCTAGGACGCGATCGATGCGCAGCTCCACCGGAATCGAGCGACCGCCTCGACTCCGCAGCACCACCGTGTCGCTCCAGAAGTCACTCTGTTCCGGATGCAAGATCTGCTCGGGAAAGTTAAGCAGGCGCTGCAGGTCGCTGCCTGTCTGCAGCTCGTCGGCGGTGTAGCCGGTCAGCTGCAGCAGCGCCGGATTGGCAAGCAGCACGCGGTGGTTCGCATCGGCGATATAGATCGGCTCACCCACGGCCTCGACGGCTTTGCGGATGCGCAAAAGCTCCACATCGTGCTGGGCGCGCTGCTGCTCTAGCTGCTTGACCACGGCATCCAGCAACAGCAGCCGCAGCATCTCGGCCAGCTGCAGATCCCCGCTTGAAAATGGATCCGAGCGGCTCCGATAGCGCGCGCGCTGCGGACCCTCTTGCCGCTTGCCGCCGCCCTCAAGCTCGCCGTTGGGATAGGAGCGCTTTTTAGTCGGATTGCGCTGGGCCCGCAGCCACACCACGAAGCTGCGCGCCTGCTGCGGCACCCGCACCGCCAGCAGAGCGCCGTACGCCGGACACAGCAAGCTCAGCGCTGCCGTCTGCCCCGAAAGCTGCTCGGTGTGCCACACCGGCTCGGTCATGTTCTCGTCTAGAAAGGCAATCAGCTGCTGCTGCTCACGGTGCGGCAGCGACTGACCGAGCTGCTGCACAACCCCTTCCCGACACACCAGCACGCTGGCCGCGGGAATCAGCTGTTGCAGCGCCAGCTCTGGCAGCATCAGCGTCTGTTCCCAGCGCGGCGACTTGTGAAGCAGCGGCGGCAGAAACTGCAGCACATCGCGCGCGTGCAGCTGCGCCATCTCGCGCTCATGCAGCTCTTTGGCGGCGATCGCCATGCCCATAAGTGAGCCCAGCAGTCGCCCAAACGCCTGCACATGCAAACTGGGCCAGCGCGGATGCGGATGCGTAAGCCAGATGTAACCCCACAGCTGCTGCTCGCGAATCAGCGCGATACCCAGCGTCGCTTCGATACCCAGCACCTGCGCCAGCTCCCCGCCCGCCGGAGAGAACCCGCGCAAGCTGCAGTACGTCAGATCAACGCTGTCGCTGTACCCAGGTGCAGCCAAAAGCGCCGCCGCCGACGCCCGGAAGTCCCCAATCGCCACCACTTGCGACTTCTGATGTAGTTGACGCAGCCACGGCGGCAGCTCTAGCGACTGAAACCACGCCCCAAGCACGGCGCTCTGTGGTGGCGACGGCAGTTCACACAAAAGCTGGCTGTTACCGTCGGGCAGCGTACGAATCAGATGCACGCTGCTATAGCCCAGCGTCTGATGCAAAAGCCCACACATGTCTTGGCACAGCTGCATCACCGAGCCTGCGCTACCGGCCAAGCGGTGACAGCGCTGCAGCAGGCGCGCGCAGCTCTCCAGCGTCAGATCAATCTCGTCGGGTCCGCCGCTGGGCCTTGGCAGTAGCTCCAGCCCAAGCTGCGCGCCGCAGCGAAACAAGCCCCCATCCAGCGCCACCGCTGCCGACCCCAGGCCAAACACCAAGCCAATGCTACACAGCGGCGACGCATCCGCTTCCTCAAGCTGCTTAAGGCCGTGCAGAACCTGCATGAGCAGCCCCGGACCCAGCGCGGCCTCCAGCGAGCGCCCCAGCAGCTGCTCTGGCGACAGTCCCAAAAGCTGCGCGCTGTTAGGACTGCAGTGCGTCACCAGCAGTTCGACACCCTGCCTGGCGAGCAGCAGCAGAACCCCGCGGGACTGCACCAGCGGACGCACCGGCTGCTGCGCCCAGCCCGGCACATCTACGCTATTTTGCTTCGCACTTATCGTCATTTACAAAAGTCCCGGGGCTTAGGTTGTGCGAATGAAATTCCCCCACGGAATTTTTATCTACACAAAATCCGTCCCGACTTCTCCTGTCTTGGTAGGAGGCCGATTTACACCTATCTATATGTAATTATTAATAATTTGGCAGCGTGCGTGGCTATTTCTAAAATGAGGCGTGGGCCACCTGCCTACAATCGAGGCATATATCGCTATTTTGTCACGATTAGAATTCATCTGTAGCGCTATGTACGATGGCCCGAAAAGAATTGGAAAATTTGTTAGCGTTCCAATTACTTCTCAAATTTCGGCCAGCTTACTGCGCAACCACAGCAGAGCCAGGATGCTGCCAGCGCCTACACGCTTACCGCTGCGAGGGCAGTCCACCCAGTCGCAACTTCGGCAGCAGTCGCCACGGCACCCGGTGTTGCGGCTGCTCCTGCGGACCTCGTAGCTGCGGCAGCATCGGCCACGGCACCAGTCGCGGACCGGGCTGCACCTCGGCGGTACGTAGCGGCGGGATCTTGGTCCAGTCGCTGATGACGACAGCAGAGGCCGAATCGATTTGAATCGGGCGTGGCGGCGACACTGGCGTCACCGGCGCTGGCGGCAACGACACTGTGGGCGGAGCTGGCAGCGTTGGAATAATCGCTGGCCGCGGGCTAACCACCGGCCCCGAGACCATCGGCGACGGCGGCAGCGTCGCAATCGAAGGCCCGCCTGCAGGTTCCGGTGCAGCGGGTAAAAGTGGCATCGACTCTGGCGTGAGCAGGCGCAGCGGCGGCAGCACAGTCCAGGGCAACAGCGGACGGGGCTGCTCCGTGACCGCACCCAAAAATGACAAGCCATGGCTGCCCGAGCGCGCCG
>JAGNNG010000015.1 GCA_017990795.1 Deltaproteobacteria bacterium | reverse complement strand
ATCTCTTCCTTAAGCACCTGACGCGCCCGGTGCAGCCGCGACTTCACCGTTCCTTCAGGCAGGCCGGTCACCTGCATGATCTCTTCGTACGACAGCTCCTCGACATCGCGCAGCACCAGAAGCAGGCGGTGGTCTTCGTCGAGCTTACCGATGGCACGCTGCAAGATGGCGCTTAGCTGCACTCCTTCTAGCGCCTCGGAAGGACTGGCGTGACCCTGCAGCAGCGAGCTTGGCTGCGCCCCCTGCATCGCCGCTTCAGAGCTCTCGTTTAGCTCGGAGGTGGTCTTGTGCGCGCGGCGGTTTAGGTACTTGATGCGGTTTTTGCAGTGGTTGGCGGCAATGCGAAACAGCCACGTCCCAAGTTTGGAGTCGCCGCGAAAGCTGTCGATGCTCTTAAAGACGGTGACAAAGACTTCTTGCGCGACATCCTCGGCTTCACTGTGGCTGCCGAGCATGCGGAACACCAGGCCGTAGACCTTGTCTTGAAAGACGCGCACAAACTCGACAAAAGCGCGCTCGTCCCGCAGCTGCAGGCGTCGCACCAGGTCTTGTTCGCTGCGCGGATCCAAGGGTTACTCTCGCTGTACGCGGATGCCCAGCAGCAGCAAGGTCTCGTTGCCACCTTGCACGCGCTGACGGAATGAAAAGTCGATGCCAAAGCCGGGGTCCAAGTTGATGTAGCCCAGGCCGCCGCTGATGTGGTGGGCGGTTAGGTCGCTGTCGTACAGGTAACCGAGGCGCAGCGGCATACGACCGGCGATGACATACTCTAGGCCGCCGCCGAAGCGCGAGGTGATGCGAGCGGCAGTGTCGCTACAGTCGGTACTCTGCGGCGCAGTCATGGGAGTGGTCGGCATCATCGGAATGCAGTCTACGTGGCCGGTAAAGTCTATCACGGCATCGGCAGCCAGCTGCAGCCGCTCCGTCGCACGCACCGAGAGGCCAATGCCCAGACGTGTAGGCATCTCGGTGCCATGCGCCCACAGGTTTTGGCCGACGACGCCCAGGCGCAGCGCTTCAAACAGGCGCAGCGTCATGCCCAGATCGAACGTCACAATATTGCCCAGAGTACCCAGGTCGACGTTGCGCTCTTTGTCGATGCGCGGATTTTGGTACTTAAAGTCGGCGGGCACGCTGCCGTCCCCCAGCTGGCTGCGCAAGCTGTAGTAGCCGTACTTGACGGTGCCACCGATAGCAAAGCGATCGCCGATGGGCACACCGATGACGATGCCGGTCTCGTTGCCGCTGCGGGTGATGGTGTTTGTAGAAGAATCGATTAGGAATGTGCGCGTCGAGTCGCCCCCTTCAGCTAGGCGATAGCTGAACTTGGGCGTCTCGGTCAGGAAGTTGTAGTAAAGCCCCAGCGCCAAGTAGCGCTGCGTCACTGAGTCAGCCACCGAGGCATGCAGAAAGTGTCCCAGCGACTGCGTGCGCAGGCTGTAAAACGCCGTCGTCGAAAACTGGCGCACGGCAGCAATGCCGGAGGGGTTTATCAGCATCCCTTCTCCGCCGACTGCCAGGCCGCGCAAGCTATCCCCCATCGCGAGGGAACGCACCCCCACCATCGGGTCCGCCGCCTGAGCCGAAGAGCCACCCACTGCAGTCAGAGCCACCGTCAGCGCGGTCGCCAACAAACGGGGAGCATGCCGGAAAATCGCTAGACGCTGCCCAGCCAGACGCAATCTGGCAGTTGAGAGCGCGGAAACATCACAGTACATGGGGTGCATCATAGCGGCGACGCTCGGTCTGTCCATGTCGGCGACTACACCAAGCCCTGCAAGGACCCGAGGCCCAGGAAACAAAGAGCCTGTGTTAGAAGTGGCTATGGTTTTTCGTCCCGATGGTGATGCCAAGCAGCGCTCCGGTTCTTTGATGGCCAAGAGGCTCCTCACAGAAAGCAAGCAAGCTACAAGTGAAAGCGCCACACCAAGCGAGCACGCAGCGACCAGTCGCGGGAACTTCGTCGCCCGACTGAGTAAGCGAGCGCTTATCGGAGCGCTTGCGTTCCTGCTGTTTCTATACCTGCCCTACCGCGGCTTTTTGCACTGGACGCGAATCAGCCCACCACCGGAAGCGGGCCTTGGCGTGCCGCGACCGGCGGTGCAGATGCAAGGGCTGCGTGAATACGCTGGGCGCAGCTGGTCCAGTCACGAGCGCGGGCTGTGGGAGTATCACCTGGAAGGCGACCCGTTCTCGCTTGGCTACACGCACTCGCGGCTGGGCACCCGCAGCCTGATGGACACCGAGCGCTACATGTTCGACGAGATGCACCGCTACGTCCCGTCGCAGCTGGCGCTGTTTATGATTCGTCTTGGGGTGCTGCTCAAGTATCGCAACCTGCCGACCCTGATCGATCCCATCCTGCGGCTAGAGCTAGCCGGCGTGGCCGAGGGTCAGCCAGATCTATTTGGCGACTTCTTGCCGATGTATCACCGCGTCGTGTTTTACCACGCGCTGCACGACATCACGCAGACGCTGGAGAACTCGCCGATGCTTGGGTGTACGGCGCTGGCGGCGGCAGGCAAGGCCTCTCGGGATGGCCACGTCTACGTCGGTCGCAACTTTGACTTTGAGGGACCGCCGATGTTCGACAAGGAAAAGGCGATCCTGTTTTTTAAGCCGCAAGGCAAGCTGCCTTTTGCGTCGGTGGCGTGGCCAGGAATGATCGGCGTTGTCACCGGCATCAACACCGCAGGGATCTTTGTCTCGGTCAATGCCTTGCGCAGCGAAGACAAGAGCCCGGGCGGCGTCCCCGTCGAGCTACTGCTGCGCGAAGTGCTGGAGCAGGCGCGCTCGCTGGACGAAGCGATTGATCTGATCAAGCGCAGGCCGGTGCTGGTGCCCGACTTGTACCTGATTGCCGACGGGCACTCGGGTGAGACTGCGGTGGTCGAGCGCTCGCCAACCCGGGCCGAGGTGCGCCGCAGCCGCGACATCCTAGCGGTGGCCAACCACGCGCTGACCCCGGCGTTTGCCAGCGACAAAGAAAGCCAGCGCCTGCGCGACTACCTGACCTCGGGCGCGCGACAGGCCAGGGCCGATGAGCTGCTGCAAAACCAAAGCGGTAAAGTCGATGCCAGCATCATGCTGCAGCTTTTGCGCGACAAGCGCGGCGTCGGTGATAAGCCACTTTCGCTGGGCAATCGCAACGCGCTTGACGCGCTGATTGCAACGCACTCGGTGGTGGTGGATGCGACAGAGATGATCATCTGGGTCGGCGTGGGTCCGCATGCCTTGGGCCGCTACGTGGGCTTTGATCTGCGACGAGAACTACTAGATGAGCCGCGCCCACAGCCTGCCGACCTCGCGGAAGACCCGACGCTGTACAGCCAAGAATACCAAGCGTACCTGCAGGCAGGACGAGCCATGGAGGCAGCCAAGGCCATGCGCAGCGCAGGGCGGCTGGACCTGGCACTGACCGAGGCTGCCCGGGCGGTGGCGCTGATGCCAACATCGCCCGAGCTGCGCTTTGAATATGCCGAGCTGCTGCATCTGCACAAGACGCCACAAAGCCTGGCCCTGATGCGTGAGCAGCTGACTACGTTCCTTACGCTGTCCCCGCCCCATCGCAAAGACATCGAGTACGCGCAAGCCCTGCTGACTGCCCCATAAGTTGCCTCGCAAGTCCAAGCAGCACGCAAAACAAGCGACCTAGCGCGACTTACGTAGCGTCAAGTCTGTCGCAAAGAACCCTGCAAAAACTGGTATCCTGAGGACGACGGTTTCTATTCCACTCGGCCTACCAGGGTCCCAAGCCAGGTTTACGACAGACAGATGCAAAGCAAGCATGTACGAGTTCGGGTTACTCGGGGAGCGCTACTGCTCTCGGGGCTGCTGCTAGCCATTCCAGCGGCAGAGGCGGGACGCGCCAACGGCGGCGTTAGCAAAGCGGCTGCCGCTTCTGGCAAAGAAAAAGATCCAAGCAAGAAGGACCAGGCGCGCAAGCTCTATGAAGAGGGCATGATTCACTACGACCTGCGCAAGTACGAAGAAGCGATTACCCAGTTTGAGGAGGCGTACAAGGTCTCGCCCAATCCGGCGCTGCTGTACAACATCGCGCAAGCGCATCGCATGGCCGGGCACAACGCCGAGGCTATCGGCTTTTACCAAAACTATCTGCGCCGCATGCCCGAGCCCGAAAACCTTGCCGAGGTGCAGCAGTGGATCGCGCAGCTGCAGGCGGCAGGGCCGGGAACCTCGGAGCCCAAAGCACCGCCGCTGCCACCACCTGCGCCGTATCTAGAACCGCGCAGCAAGCACAACTTCCTGACGCGCATCACCCACAACGGCACCGGCTATGTACTGACTGGGGTCTCGTTTCGCAGCTACCTGGGCTTTACCGTCTACGGCGTCGGTATGTACGTGCAAGAGGAGCCCGCGCGCCGCGCCTTTCCCAAGCTGGTGCAGCAAGCTGGCGGCACTGAGCTTACGCAGCTGCGCGCGCGCGACCTGGCGCAAAACTTCGTAGTGCTCGGCGAGTTTGGCAAGCTGGCGCGGATGTACTTTGTACGCGACGTCGCAGCGGTCAAAGTACGCGACGCCTATCGCGAGCTACTCAAGGACAACCTAAAGAGCAGCGTCGCGCCGCAGCTGCGCCAGCAGACCGAGCAGTTCTTGGCCCTGTTTGATCGCGACATGAAGACCGGCGAAGAGCTGCTGGTGATGAGCGACAAGTCTGGGCTTATCAGTGTGGCGGTGGGCGACGTCAAGAAAGACGGGCCTCAGAGCCCGACGCTGGCCATTGATCTGTGGAACCTGTGGCTGGGACCAAAGCCGCTCACACCAGAGCTTAAGCAGGGTCTGGTCGAGCGTATTGCAGCACTAGGTGAAGTGGGTTCCGCGGCAGGAGCAGCAGCTGGAGCGAAGAGTACGACGGAGGCGGGCAAGAAATAGGCAGGAGGGCGGCAGCAACCAAGCCTGCCGCCCGCTTCGACTTGCTTACTGGGGAGCGGGCTGCTGCGTCTGCGACTGCGTCAGCTGCCACTTTTGCACCAGCTGGTTGTAGCGACCTTCCATCTTGGTCGCTTCTAGCTGCTGCTTGTCGGCGTCGATCTTAGCCTCGTCATACTTGGCCTGTAGCTCGCCAGCTTGACGGTCGTAATCGGTGGCATTGAACTTGGCGTCGGGCTTCTTGCCCTTGGCCACCACTAGCTGCGCCTTGGCCTGCTCATAGCGAGCGGACGCGGCGTTTATGTGCTTATCCGCCACTTCGATCAGCTGCTTTGAGTGCTTGCGACGCGCCTTCTGCCAATCCACTTTCGACTCGGCAATGTCGCGACCCATCTCGACCTGCTGCAGCTTGGTCTTGGCAGCAGTAACCTTGTTCATATCCTTGCTAGCATTGGCCAGCTCGACTTCAGCCTTGTTCTTTGAGACTTCGAGCTTGGCCTGGCCGTACTCAGACTCAGCCACGCTGACGTCACGATCAGCAGCAGCCAGGTCGCTGGTGGCCTTGTTCTTCTCTTCGGTCGCCGTCTCCATCTCCGACTTCATCTTCAGCATGTTCTCTTTTTCAGAGACCGGCACGTCGGCGAGAATGGCATCCGCGATCGTAAACTTTGGTCCGCTGCTACATCCGGAAACCATGACCAAAGATGCAAAAATAAAAGGACCTACCCAGGCTCGCATGATTCCTCCAGTGAAAGCTTCATCGTAACTGGGGCGACTGGCTGCCGCCCAGCACATCAAACACGCGCCTACGGCTTGGCACTAAGCTGGCAAGTAAAGCCGAGGACCAACATGCCCCCGTCGTGCTTAATCCCAGCCTGCAGCAGCGTCCCACCGTTGTTCAGCGTAAACTTGGTCTTTAGGATCTGCGCTTTGGCATCCTTGATGCCCATCTGCAGGCGCAGTCGGCTCTTCCCGCCACCGTCGACACTGCCAGCAAAAGTAAGCGTGCCTTCCTGATCCATCGGCAGCGCAAACTTGGTGTCTACACCGGTCTTTAGGGACAGTTCGTGCTGCTGCAGCAGCTTGAAGGTATCCCAGGACGACAGTGGCGCCTTGCTAAGCTGCGCCTTCAGCGGCGTCAGCGCTGGATCCAGCTGCAGCGGCGCGGCAGCTTTGCCACCGGCATGAGCGGTCGTCTGCTTGGCGTGAATCACCCGCACCGTGCATGCGACGGTCTCAGGAGCAGCAGGGGCAGCAGCAGGTTTTGCGCTCGGCACAGCCGTCGACTCGGAAATAATGTCAGCGGCTGCAGTCCCAGGCCAGCCGCCACCTAGCGACGCCAGCCCCAAGCTCACCACGATGGTAAGCGGACGTAGCTTCAAAATAACCGACTTCACAAGCTCTCCCATTCGTCTTCCTGTTGGTGATCAAACCAGATCAGCGTGGTGTCATCCCCATGCTCATCGGGAACTGCAATCACCGTAGCGCTAGCACCGGCCACTTCGAGTTCTTCAATATCCGCGCGATTAGAGACCTGCGGAACAGGGCGTAACCATAGCGCCATCGCTGCAGCAACTGCGACCAAAGAAGCGACTGCGGTCACGCGAAAAGTGACTTTGCGGTGCAGCGGCAAAACCTTGGCTGCTTGTGCTGGCGCGCTTGGCAGCTTGTCTGCGATGCCAGCCCACAGGTCTAGGGGATGCTCGTCAGCCTGCTGGCTAAGGACATCGTGTAAAAAAGTGTCTACCTCGGCCAAAGCCGAGAGCTTGTTTTGATCTTCTTCGGTCAGCTCGGCGCGAAGCTGCTCCATCTCTTCCACGGAGAGCTCGCTGTCGTGCAGCCGTACTAGCAGTTCATCGCGAGACGCCATGCGGTGTACCGGCCACGGGGGCCGCCTCCCGTTTGTTGTTGTCCGCGAAATCGCGCAGCAGGTCTTGCATCTGCCGGCGTGCGTGGAAAAGTCGACTCATTACCGTTCCTTCGGGGCACTCTAAAACATCTGCAATCTCTTTGTAGCTTAGGCCATCGATCTCGCGCAAAAGGAGCACGGCTCGATGCTGCTCTGAGAGCTCTTGCAGAGCGAGGTTTAAGCGATCGCGTAGCTCGCGATTGTGCAGGGCTCGACCAGGGTCGAAGCCGATACGATTGGGCGACAGCTTGTCTACCGGACTGCCCACTTCTTCGTGCACAAACTTCTCGTCGAACTCGACGGTGCCGTGCCGCGATGTCTTGCGCTTTCGATCGATGCACAGGTTGACCGTGATGCGATAAAGCCACGTGTAGAAGCTGGCCGAGCCCTGAAACGTCGCCAGGTGCTGAAATACTTTGAGAAACGCCTCCTGCGAGACATCCCGCGCTTCGTCTGGATTTTTCAAAAAACCCAGCGCCAGCGAAAACACTCGCTTTTGATAGCGTTCGACCAGCGTGCGAAAAGCCTGCGTATCGCCGCGTCGGGCACGCTCGACCAGCTGCGTCTCTAACTTCTTTTGCTCGTCGCCTGCTTGGACCACAGCGGGTGCTGGTGTCGTCTTGTCGGCTGGCGCACTGGCTCTCTCGGCAGACGCTGCAGGATGTCCACGCTGCCCAACCGGCAAAGGAATCACCTTCGCCGAGTCTGCCATCTGTGCCATCTGTGCGCCGGGCCCGCTGGCTTGGCCAGCCGCCTGACCTGCAAATTTGGTCGTCAAGGATTGCCATGTTCTGAGTCACCGACGGCATCTGTATGCTATCGACGATCTCGGTTGTTACTCATTCACACAACCTGTGTGAATCTACGTTATCAGGTTTTGTCCGCGTCTCCTTAAAGGAGATTGTACCAGCCGGTTCACCGGCTTCTCCTACCGGGCATTTCACAACCGCTTTCGCTCAGGAATAATATCGCTGGTATGTCCGAGTCTTTGCAAAAGCCCGACCCACTCTCGCCCTCCCGCGAGCTCGGACTGTCGCCGCTCTTGGCTCGTGTCCGTCGCCGACTCAGCCTACTCGAGCTTATCCGAGGCACGCTCCTCGGGGCAACTGTTGCCCTTAGCAGCGGTATGCTGCTACTCGCGCTGGCCACCATCATCGGCCCAACCGTGCTGTGGCTGCCGCTGGTGACCGCCTGGGGCATGACTTCCCTCTCGGGGCTACTGCTGCTGCTTTGGCGCTGGCGGATGCGCCACACTCGACTAAGCGACGAAGAAATTGCTCGCTATGTCGGCCAGCGAGTACCAGACCTACGCTCAGATCTACTGTCGACGGTACAGCTTTCTAAAGAAGCAACGCAGGGCACCGCCAGCGGACTTTTAGCCGAGCTGTGCCGCCGAACCGCTGCTGCCGCCGCAACCTTATCAAGTCGTCACCTGGTCGACTTCCGCCCCGTGCGACAAGCAGCACTACTGGCGGCGGCGGTCAGTGTTGGTGTGCTGATGTGGGTTCACTTGGTCGCGCTGCCGCTGCGCACCGGCCTAGGCTTCCTGCTGCGCATGCCCCCCGAAAACCCCATCCAAGTCAGTGTCGAGCCGCTTGTAGGCGATCTACGCTTGCTGCTGACCTATCCCAAGTACACCGGCCTGCCACAGCGCACCATCCCCGGCTCATCGGGTGATGTGATGGCGCTGCCCGGTACTCAGGTACGCGTCGAAGCCCGAGCCCTGGGTCGCGTCGAGCGCGCGCAGCTTGTAACCCAGCTGCAGCTGGGAGGTCCCGATAAGCCGCAGCCCGTGCAGATCGTCCGCAACGACGCCCACGCCGAGACGGACAAGACGCCGTATCCGCTGCTGATTGCCAGCTTTACCGTGCAGCGGCCCGGCGGCCTGTACTACTTCGTCATCGACCGCAGCCTTCGCGACAGCGTGCGCGAGAGCAGCGGCCACCGCATCGACATCGAGACCGACCACCCGCCGCGCATCGATCTGTTCGCCCCACAGAGCGAGCTGGAAGTCACCGGAGCCCGCCGCATCGAGCTGGCCTATAGCGCCGAAGACGACTTTGGCATCGGCGAGGTCGACCTAGTTTACAAAGTAGGCAACACCCCCGAGCGCCGCAAGCACCTGCGCCAAGTCAATGCCGACGGCAAGCCGCAGCCAACGATCAATAGCAACGGCAAAGTCGACGGCAAAAGCAGCCGTCTTCCCGTCTCTACAGCTGGCGCACCACGCAGCCTCGCCGCCAAGATCGAGTGGGACCTGGCCGAGCTGGATCTGTCGCCCGGCTCCCGCGTGACCTACTACATGGAGGCGCGCGATCTGGACACCATCAGCGGCCCCAACGTCGGACGGTCTCGGGAGTACTCGCTGCACATCTTGAGCCCGCGCGAAAAGACCGATGCCCTGCTGCAAAATCAGGAGCAGCTACGCGAGCTTGCCATCCAGCTGCTTGGGGATCGCATCGAGCTGTCCCCGACGGTGCCCAGCCATCCTGCCGAGGCACAAGCGGACTCGCTAGAGCGCATGCTGACCGCCCACCGCAAGACCGAGGCATTTTTGCTGCAGATGGGCCGCGTGCAACAAGACGCCATGCGGCAAGACGCCGGCAACCGCGACCTAACCAGCGTGCTGGCAGAAATCGGCAGACGACTGGGCAAGCTGACGCAGGACGAGGAGCCGGTGCTAAGCGAGCTTCGGAAGCAGCGCAGCGCCGCCGCAGGCAACAAGCCCCGCCCAAGCCTTGGCAAAGAGCTAATCAGCCACAACGACCGCCACATCGCCGAGCTAGAGCGCGATGTCATTGCCCTAGACGATCTGCTGGGACGGCAGCGGCTGGAGGAGCTGCTCTCGATCAGTGATGAGATGTCGTCGCTGCGCGATCGGATGAAGCAGCTTCTGGCCAGCTACAAAAAGGCTCCTACCGAAGCCGTCCGTCGCGAGCTAGAGCGCGAGCTGCGGGCCTTTGAGCGACGCATGGCCGAGCTGATGGAAAAGGCCAAGAACCTCGCCAGCGAGCTGCCCGACGAGTTTTTGAACCGCGAAGCCATGGGCCAAAACGATCTGCAGAGCCGCATCGATCGGCTGCGCGACATGATTCAAAAAGGCGACCTCGCCCGCGCGGAGCAAGAGCTGGAGCGGATGTCGCAGGCGCTCGACAGCATGGTCAAAGGCATGGAGAGCAGCCTGCGAGGCTTCCGCCGCGAGCGCTTCTCTGCCGAGGAGAAAGCGCTGGGCGAGCTGGAAAACAAGGTGTCGGATCTGGCGCACGATCAAGAGGAGCTAAAGCGCCGCACCGAGCAGGTCAAGCAGAGCGCCAGCACCCGGGCCAAGCAGATGCTCAAAGACCGAGCCGAGACGCTGTCGCGCAAGCTGCAAGGCGACCTGCAGAAGCTACGCAAGCTGCTAGGTGAAGTAGACGTAGCGCCGCTAGGACCGTGGGGCAGCGACGAAATGGACAAGACCGAAGCGCGGCTCTCGGACCTTTCGCGGATGCTAGAGCAAGGCGATTTGGATGAAGCGCGCGCGATGGCGCTGGAAGCCGAGCAGTCGATTGCCAAGCTGGAAACTGAGATGCGCGCCGAGGAGCAAGCCTCGCGCTGGGGTCAGCGGCTGCGCCTGGGCCGATCACGCGGCAAGCTCGAAGCCTCGCAGCCCATCATCAAAGACATCGCTGCCGAGATCGATAAAGCGCTGCCGCGACCCGAAGATCTGCTCTCGCCCGCCGAGCGCAAGCAGCTGGCCGAGCTACGCGCCCAGCAAGAGTCCCTGCGCAAGCACAGCGGCGAGCTAGGTCGCGACCTGCAAAAGCGCGCGCAGCAGACCAAGGATGCACCGCTGCTAGAGCGCATGTCCCAGCAGCTGCCCGAGCAGCTAAAGCGCGCCACCGGGTTTATGCAGCAGTCGGAGGGCGAGCTGCAAAAGCTGGCACCTCGTGGGGCGGCAGCCGCACAGGGACAGGCGCTGGATCAGCTGGGACAGATGCGCAAGCAGCTGCAGCAAGCGCGACGTCCCCAAAATGAAGGCGCAGGCATGCGGTCCGAGCGCGAGCCCATCAAGATCCCCGGTGCCGACGAGTACCATGCGCCCAAAGAGTTCCGGCAGGACATCCTAGACGCCGCCAAGCGCGAAGCGCCCCCGGAGTACCGCGAGCAGGTACGCCGCTACTACGAGGAGCTAATCCAATGAGCGCCACGCGCCCGCAGCCACCACAGCGCTCGCGCCGCCGGGGTCTTTTGTCTCTGGGTCTTTTGTGGGTGCTCTCGTCCCAGCCCGCGCAGGCTCGCCACCGCGACGAAGCCCTGACCCAAGTACAGCGCCTGCTATCCGAGGATCGCATCAGCGAAGCCGCGACGACGCTAGCGCCCTTACTTGGCAACAACACGAAAGATCCCGAGCTTGAGCTGCTGCGTGGCGAGCTGCAGTTCCTGCAAGGAGAGTATGCCGCCGGAGCCGAGCGGATGCGCGGTGCGCTGGCCGTACTCAAGCTGCCAGCCCGTGAAGCCCAAGACCTACGCACGCTGGCAGACCTCGCAGCGGCTACAGCGGAAGTTACGCGAGGCTTTGCCGAGCAAAAATCCGTGGGTGGTCACTTCCTAATTCGCTACCGCCCAGGTCGCGATGAGCTGCTGCTGCCCTACGCGAGCGAAGCCCTAGAAAAAGCGTACCAAGCGCTGGCCAGCGACTTTGCCGGGATTGCGACTGGGGATGCGGCAGCCCCGGCCACTCCAGTGCGGGTGGAGATCTACGACGAGGTGGCCGACCTGGCGC
>JAGNNG010000406.1 GCA_017990795.1 Deltaproteobacteria bacterium | reverse complement strand
CTTGGCCGAGCTGGTACAGACCCAACAAAAAATCGTCGAGACCCAGACCGGTATGCTCCGAAACGTAGCGGCGGTATCGCTCCTCGTCGGTGGGATCGGGATCATGAACATCATGTTGGTCTCGGTTACCGAGCGCACCCGCGAGATCGGGGTTCGTCTTGCCATCGGCGCCCGCGAGCGCGACATCCTGCTGCAGTTTCTAGTCGAAGCGGTGGTGCTCTCGGTGCTGGGAGGGCTGCTCGGCGTGGGCCTTGGCATGCTGGGGGCAATTTTGCTCTCACGGGTGATGGGTGGCATGCCTGCCGACTTCTCTCTGTTCTGGGTTGCGACCGGGTTCTTGGTGTCGGTGGCGATCGGCGTCCTGTTTGGCTACTACCCAGCCCGCAAAGCAGCCCGACTGGACCCCATCGACGCCCTTCGCTACGAGTAGACAAACCGCAACGCCCCCTCGCTTGCTGCCAGTACCCAGAAACCCGCTTCAGACAGTCCGGCGCTGTGACGACGCAGCGTCGGGTTGACACTCAAGGGGGCGCAGGGCTAGGGTGAATGATATCCCTCGGCAGCGATGGTCACTTCGTACGCAGACCCAAGCACCACCGCCTCCGCCGAGAGCCTACGGGGAGTGAGCAATGTCCACGCTTCGTGAAAAAGATGAAGAAACCGCCAAGAAAAAGGGCCTGATGGCCGGTGCTGCCGTCGTCGCTTCGGGAGTTGCAGCCGTTGCAGTTGCTCCTGTCGTGGGGGCCATCGCGCTAGTGCCAGCGGCGTATCTTGCCTATGACTGGTTTATGTACCGCGCCAAGCGCGGCATGCGCTTTTAGGTCTGGTGTGGCCGGTCTCCCGTGACCCTCTGCCCAACCTGTAAGTCCAGCTTCTCCGCCGGAGAGCAGTTCTGTCCAAAGGATGGAACGCCCCTGCGCGCGCAGCTGCCCGACGATCCGCTGGCAGGTCGCGTCTTATCGGGTCGCTATCGACTCATCGACCTTCTGGGCCGAGGTGGCATGGGTGCAGTCTATCGCGCCCATCACATCCTGATGGACAAGCCCGTCGCGGTGAAGGTGCTGCGGCAAGAGCTATCCAGCGACACCGAAGCCGTAGCGCGCTTTCATCGCGAGGCCCGCTCAGCCTCTCGGCTCGACCACGAGTTCGTGATTCGAGTCAGTGACTTTGGCCAAACCGACGACGGGCTCCTGTTCCTGGTGATGGAGCTTTTAGACGGTGAGAACTTAGCGCAAGTGCTGCGCAGAGGTTCTCTGCCCTGGCGACGTGCAGCGACGATAGCCCGCGATGTCGCACTGGGTCTGGCCCACGCGCATGAGCAAGGCATCGTCCATCGCGATCTTAAGCCGGAAAACATCGTCATTGTTCGTCGTGGCAAGCCAGCACGTCAGACGGTAAAAGTCCTCGACTTTGGACTGGCCAAAATTATCCATGAGGCAGGAGCCAGCGCGGATGGCAACACAGGCAGCGATGCCGAGCCGGACGATCCAGCTCAGCGCTCGCTGACCCGCACCGGCGTAGTCTTTGGCACCCCCGAGTACATGTCCCCGGAGCAAGCCGAAGGCCGCTCGCTGGGACCTCACACCGACATCTATGCGCTGGGCGTGGTCTGCTATCAAATGCTGACGGGCCAGCTGCCGTTTTCGGCTCCTACTTTCTTGGCGCTCATTGCCAAGACCGTGCATGAAACCCCGACGCCACCGTCGGTGATTTGTCCAGGTCTAGACCTCCCGGCAGAGCTTGAAGCGCTACTCCTGCAGTGCCTCGCCAAAGATCCGCACGATCGCCCCGAGAGCGCTGATGAGCTAGCCGAGTCGCTTGATCAGCTGCTCGCAGCCTATCCAGTGGATCCGGGCAAGGACGCAGCGAAAGCAACTGGCACACACGCCGCCACGGCGCCCGCTTCTGGTCCCAGGGCTACCGCCGAGCAAGCCCCGGTAGTCGTGACCTCCAGCCCAAGCGCACCGACGGCGCATAGCCTCCATCCCTCAGCCGCAAAGTCATCCGTAGAGCCGCGCCCAAGCTCCGGCTCACCGCCGGGCGGAGTCATAAAAACGGTCGCGCGCAACCTTCCCAAAGGCCAGCTTCCCTACGGAGCAAATCCGACCCCAGCGCTAGCCAACGCCTACGCCACCGTCGTCGGTGACCCAGGATACACCCCGGTCCCAGAGATCCCATCTGACTCTCCACCCGACCCTGCGGAGCCCAGGTCGGAGCGACAGGATGATGCCGCAGCATCTGACCCGCAGCACCTTCCCGCAGCGCTCGTGTCCTCTCGTCCGCCGCTCGATCCGGCACCGATTGTTGCCATCAAAAGCGAACCTGCGCCGCCCGAGGTAGTAAACAGGACCCGCAGCGCCGCTGTCGACGACGACTTGGTGGTCCCACGCCGACCGTACTGGATTGTGGGAGTGCTTCTGGTAGGCGCACTCGGAGCTGCGAGCTATCTGACCGTGCCTCGGCTGCTCCGGAAAAATCCAAGCCAGCTCACCAGCACTGATAGCGACGAGTTGCGCCGCGCCCGCGAGCTACTGTCACCGACAGCGACACTTACAAAGGAAAGTACGGCAGAAGCGCTCAAGCTCCTGCAACAAGAGCGGCAGCGACGAAACTCGCCGGAGCTGCAGCGCCTGTTAAGTGTGGCTTACGAAGCGGACAAGAACCGGCTGCGGGCCCTTGGACATATGCGAACTGCAGTCAGAATGGCGAGCGACGGGCCTGAGGTCCTACGTTTTCAGCTCGCCCTCGCTCAGCTGCTCTCGCGCATGGGACATCCCAGCGAGGCTTGCCAGAGCGCCCAGCTAGTCCTGCAGCAAGACCCAAAGCGACTCGATAGTGAGCTGCGCAAGCACTCCGAAGCTCTGATCCAAACGCTCGACTGCAGCTCGACTGCAATCCGCAAATAGCCGCCAGCCACCGGTCTTGCACGGCAGGTCAGCGCCCAAACCGGCTCGCTGACCCGCGCTTGCCAAGCTACTTCTTTTTCCCTGCGGCTTTTGGTGCGGGCGACTTCGCAGCACCGGTAGTTGCGGCCTCTTTCGCGGCTGGAACTTTCGCCGCAGCCTCTCCTTCAGTGCCCGGTGGTGGCGCACTCGGATCGGCCTGGGCCGCACGCTGCAGCATCGGGCTCAAGGTA
>JAGNNG010000405.1 GCA_017990795.1 Deltaproteobacteria bacterium | reverse complement strand
GAAGCGTCGCCGTCGTGAGATGAAGCGTCGCGGAGCACCAGCCAAATAGGCTGATGTTTCGCGCCTGAACCAAACCCCGTCCAGCTGTTGCTGCGGCGGGGTTTGTTGTTTTTAGGCTCTTGCTGGCGTTCAGTGAGCGGCCTTATTGACGCTGACCTTGGCTCGCAGTGGCTTGCGACCAACGACGCGGCTAGCTCAGATCCGCCAGTGCGTGCAGCAGCATCCCGAGCTGGCTCCAGTCCAGGTCTGGGTCGCGCTGCAGTTCGCCAAGGGGGCGCAGTGTGACGTAGCAGCGCTCGTTCGGATTGGCACCGTTTGGGCGTCCGTTGGTCTCGGTGGCGCGCAATTCCTGCAGCTGCGCATCAGAGAGCTCGGCGCGAAACAAGAACGCGTGGTGACTAGACAGCGACGTTAATAGCTGGCGATCTCCGGTCGGCACGGCCTGCAGCTGCGCTGGATTGAGTCGCAGCCCCGTCTCTTCCGCCACTTCCTTGAGCGCAGTGCTGCGGGCGTCTTGCTCTCGCTCGCTGGCCTGTGCCGAGGAGCCGCCGGGAATCATCAGTCCGTAGCCGCTGCCGTTACGCGTCGCAGAGCGGAACTCGCGCACCAAGGCAATCAAGGTCTGATCGCGCTCGACTGGACGCATCGTGCCGTCGCTGTGCCTCGTCTGTGGACGATGGTACAGCACGGTGGCGCTCACGTCGGTGCGGCCAATGACTACTTCGCTGGCTTTGTGCCGACGCTCGCTGGGCAAAAATACCCGTGGCTTGATGGCCCACAGCAGCGGTGGGCGTCCGGTGGCTTTGCTGCGGTAGCTCCACTCAAGCTGCGCGTCATCCAGTCGGTGACCGGCCCGCTTGAGGCTGCGATACCAGCTCTGAAAGCCCGGGCTCCGCCACAGCATCAGCGGCACTGCGCGCTCGCCACCACGCCTCTGCGCGCCTGGCCGCAGGTGCGCGAGTCCTTGCGCGATGGTCTCAGCCAGCGTCGGTGCCAGTGGTAGCCGCAACCGATTCGCAGAGCGCACCAGCGGGGAGCTGACCTCGGGCGGTGCTCCCACGACCATGCGATTTGAGCGCTGCCACTGACCCCATAGCTGCGCCGTTGCTACGTCTTGTCCACCGCCATCTCCCAGCCAAAATAGGACCAGGTCACTGTGGCGAAGTGCGTCTTCTTCCCACTGCTGCAGGCTGTGCTCATTGGGGTCGCTTGGATTGGGACCGTCGGCGCCGTTCGTCGCTGACTGCTTGCGGACGACCTCGGGGACGAAGACCACCCCATCGAAGCCTGCGCGCCGGAGTAGCTCGATGGCTTGGGCTCGCCATGGCCCCGCTGCGCCCGCCAGAAACAGCGAGCCAGAAAAGGTCAGCGGCACCGACTCAAGCGCCCAGACCGCATGGAGTTTTCCTTGCGACATCAGCGGCTTTCGCACTTAGACGCAGCGCGCAAAGCAGCAGCTGGGAGACGGCAGCGACCGAAGTTGGGTCGCTTTTTCCCCATTGGGCCAGCCGCAGAAGCTCCCAGGTCGGGCGACTCTGAAGGCGGATTTGCAGACGCAGACATCACGACGGGGCGAGGTTACTGCGCTGCCGAGCCCACGGGGGTGCCCGGCTGGGATGCACGCACCTCAGCGGGAGCTACCACGCACGGAGTATTTGGCACCGGTCCGCAGGTGACCAGCGCCATCACCGTCTGCGTCATCGTATTGGCACCACGAGTGCGCAGCGTAAAGGCCACCAAAGTCGTGGTGCTGCAACCGGCAAAGCCGCACTGACCGCCCAGCTGGATCTCCGTCACGCTCTCGTCCATGCCAGGGCCTTTGCCCTGCGTCTCGCCGCCACGGGCCTTCTTGAGCATGTCGGCAATGGTGGCGTCTTTGCGGGCCTGTGAAACCGCGTCGCGGCCATCCTGGTGCTGTGCCGGAATCGGCTTGGTCGGCTTTTTAGCGACGGGCTGGACGCGAACTGGCGGGGGCGTGATGTCCGCACATGCAACCGGCAAGCTCAGCAGACTGGCGACGACGAAGGTAGACAGGCAGCGAAGATTCATGATTGCAGGATGCGCGAGGTACCGCAGAGAGGTCAACAGCTCAGGCTGGATTTGTGACAAGCCGCGCAGTCTTACAGGGCTGGATCAATGCGCCGTCTACGACCGATCAGGTACAGCCCACCAAGCAGCAGCATCATCGCGGCCCCAGCGGCTTTGCGAGCATAGTCACGGCTGTCCTCGACGGTGCTGTCACTGCTGCCATGCGCAGGGGCCATGCTGCAGCCGCCTGCTGGGTCAGATGCCAGTCCGACCGGCTTGGCCACGCAGCGCTCTTTGCTGCCGCTTGCACCGTCGCTCATCACGCACTCCATGGTCGCGGGGCAGGTCCAAGCGACCTTCGGGTCACAAGTCTTGGTGCAGTACCGTGGCACCGAGATGTCACCGGCGGCGCTGCACTCGCCGGTCACGCAGTCTTGGTTACGCGTACACTTGCCGCCCAGCTGACCAATCTTGGGCGTCGAGCGCGGGTAAATCTGAGGCAAGCAGGTTCCGTCTACGCACTCTAGGCCTCCGGCGCACAGACGCTCGGGAGTGCAGTAGTGGGTGCAGATTTGACCGACGGCAGTGATCGCGCACAGACCGCCTTTGCAGTCGCTGCTCTTGTCACACGCGGTGCCATACGCGCGCAGGTTCGAGTCGGCCATCATCCCCGCAGGCGGCATCGCTGGTGGTGGCGGCAGCGGCGGCGTCATACAGACATTGCTCTCGCAGCGCTGGCCGGGAGCACAGTCGTTGGGCACCTTGCAGGTCGGTGTGGCGACGGTAAAGCGCGCCTGAGACAGCGCCACGTTGCCGATCTTGTCGTACGCGGTAGCGGTCAGCTGGTAGCTGCCTGCGGTCGAGATGCGCACGCTCGCCGAGGACTGAGGCGGTCGCAGCTCCGCTACGGGATGACCGCCGCGCGACTTGCCGCCTTCGATGCGCGACAGGCTCAGCGTTACGTGGTCGATACCGCTATTGGCTGAAGCCTTCACGGCGATGGTCAGCTCTTTGCCAACATCGCTGCCATCCTTGGGCTCTACTACATTCACCGTCGGTGCATCGCTACCCGGTCGCGGCCCGCTGCGAGCCCCCAGGTTTTGGATCAGCACCTGCTTGCTGTCTTGT
>JAGNNG010000404.1 GCA_017990795.1 Deltaproteobacteria bacterium | reverse complement strand
GTCTGGTCCACGCGACGCAGCACCCGCGCCATGTGCAGCAGCACCTCGCGACCCAGCCAGTAGTCGCGCAGCCCCCACAGCTTTGCATCGGCATCCACCACCGCCGCCAGCTCACCACGCGTATGCAGCATGAGCAGGCCGATCGTGGGCTCGTGAAAGCGCAGGCGCAGCAGGGCATCGTCTAGCTCGCGAAAGGCCCGCAGCGCCCACAGCTGGCCGGTGCTGGCTTGCTGGTGCAGCTGCTCTGCCGTCGTGGGCGCCGAGCCTGCAGTCGGCCCAGTCACGGTCAAGTGACCCAAGCGATGCGCGCGGTCGAGCTTCACGGTGACAAAGCGATAACGCAGCTCGTCGTCGGTGATCTGCGGCTGTAGCGATTCTAGCGTGATGCCGGTGCTGGGTCCGGGCGCGGAGGCGCGGGCGTGATCTTGGGCGGCGACCACGGCCAGCTCATCGGCCCGGGTCTTTACGGCCTGCGCAAAGCGGCTGCGCGGCACCACCTTGTCGATAAGGCCCCACTCGACGGCGCGCTTGCCACGCATGCCTTCGGCCAAGGTGGAAAAGACATCGGCGCGATCGCGGCGGACCCGCCGCTTATCGACCAGGCGCGTCAGGCCCCCGGTGCCCGGCAGCACGCCGAGAAGCGGCACCTCAGGCAGCGACACGGTGCTGGAGCCATCGTCCATGAGGATGATCTCGTCACAGGCCATCGCCAGCTCGTAGCCACCACCGGCGCAGCTGCCACTGACGGCGGCCAGATAGCGCTGCCCGCTGTGCTGCGCCGCGTCCTCGATGTAAAGCCGCGTCTCGTTGGTGTACTTGCAGAAGTTGACCTTAAAGCCGTGGGTGCTCTGGGCCAGCATGTGGATGTTGGCACCGGCGCAGAACACGCGATCGCGACCGCTGCCGACGATGACCACGCGCACCTCGGGATGGCCAAAGCGCAGGCGCTGCACGGCGTCGGCCAGCTCGATATCGACGCCCAGGTCGTACGAGTTGAGCTTGAGCTGATAGCCAGGCACCAGCGGCTCGTCCTCACGCACGGCCATGTTTAGACGGGCGATCTCACCTTCGATCTGCAGCGTCCAGTGACGGTAGCGATCAGGTGCAGTCTCAAAGGAAGCGGGGGTCTTGGCGGCACTGCCGCTAGCAGAAGCGGACGACGAACCAGGAGCTGAGTGAGCAGCGTTTTCCATAGCGTGCGATGTACCGCGATTTACCGGTTTTTCGCAATCGCTGTAACGATGAATTTAGCGACGCTGCGGCTTATAAAACTTTTCCTGGGTTTAGCAGGCCCTTGGGGTCCAAGGCTTGCTTGATGCGGCGCATGACGTCGACCTCGACCGCAGAGCGATAGCGCGTAAGCTCCTGGCGCTTGAGGCGTCCGACACCGTGCTCGGCGCTGAAGCTGCCTCCGAGCTGCGCCACCAAGTCATGGACGAGACTGGCCAGCTGCTCGCGCTGGGCGGCAAAGGCGGCGCGGTCGGCCCCGACTAGGCCGGCGGGCTGGCTTAGATTGAAGTGAACGTTGCCATCGCCCACGTGGCCAAAGGCAACCACCCGCACCCCGGGCGCGGCTTTTTGCACTGCCAACGTGGCCGCTTCGACAAACTCGGCCACGCGACTGACCGGCACCGAGACATCATGCTTCAAGCTCACGCCTTCGGGCTTTTGCGACTCAGAGATCGACTCGCGCAGCCGCCACAGCGCTGCCGCCTGCGCGGGATTCTGCGCAATCACGACATCCTGGACCAAGCCTTCGGCCTGGGCCTGCTCTAGCAGGGTCAGCAGCGGCGAGCTGTCCGCCGCCACATCATCATCGGTCGCAGCGGCGGAGGCCTCCATCAGCAGGTAGTGCGGATGCGGCGCCGCAAACGGGTCTTGGGTCTGAGGAATGTGCCGCAGAACAAACTCCAGCGCGATCCGAGGGATGAACTCAAACGCGGTCAGACCGTCGCTAGTGGCGGCGCGCGCCCGGCTTAACAGCTGCAGCGCAGCGCCCAGATCCGGCAGCGCCAAAAACGCGGTCACCACCGAGCTGGGTCGCGGAAACAGCTTCAAAACCGCAGCGGTAATGATGCCCAGCGTACCCTCGGCCCCGCAGAACAGCTGCGTCAGGTGATAGCCGGTGTTGTCCTTGCGCAGGCCGCGCAGCATGTCCAGGACTTGCCCGTCTGGCAGCACGACCTCGAGGCCCAGGACCAATTCGCGGGCATTGCCGTAGCGCAGCACCTGGGTACCACCAGCGTTGGTCGAGAGGTTGCCGCCAATCTGGCAGCTGCCCTGGGCCGCTAAGCTGAGCGGGAAAAGCCGCGAAACAGCCGCTGCAGCTTCGTGCAAGTCGGACAGGATGCAGCCTGCCTCGACGGTCATGGTGAAGTTTGTCGGGTCGATGGCGCGGATGCGATTCATGCGTCCAAGTGAGAGGACGATTTCGTCCCCGCGCTCCGACGGAGTCGAGCCGCCGCAGAGGCTGGTGTTGCCCCCTTGCGGCACGATGGCGACGCCAAGCTCGCTGCACAGCCGCACGACTGCAGCTACTTCAGCGGTGCTTTGCGGACGTACGACCAAGGCGGCGCGACCGCGAAAGTTACCACGCTGCTCGCGCTCGTAGGGCTCTTGGGCGTGGGGGTCTTGGATGAGGCCAGCGGACCCCACGATGCCAAGTAGCTGCTCGGCAAAGCCCGCAGGCAGCAGCGAGGCCGTGTTGTCCCCAACAGAAGAAGGCTGCGACATGACGGACATGCTACCACCATGCGCAGCAGCGACGGTTTACTGCTGCAAGAAGCGACGCTCGCGTCAGTTAAACAAGAAGCCTGCTTGTAGACCGAGCGTGCCACGCCCATAGGCCGCAGCCCCGGCATTGCCGATCCCGACCCGTCCCAGCAGGCCAAGCCGCAGCGTGCCCAGGCGATGCGTTGGCAGCAGCGCCTCAAAGCCTGCACCGACTGCGCCGCCGATATCGGGCAGCGCGTCTCCGTCTTCGATGGCGATGCCCAGGTAGCCGACATGCCACTGCGCAAACGAGACAAACCGCACCATCGGGACGATGTCGGCATGCACCGCCAGGTTGCCGATGTAGCTGGCACGCGCCTCAGGAGACAGCGACAAGCTAACGCCTTGATTGGTCACCAGCCAGAACTGCTTTAGGTGTAAGCC
>JAGNNG010000402.1 GCA_017990795.1 Deltaproteobacteria bacterium | reverse complement strand
TAGCGCGCACTCAAAGGAGCCTTGTTCATGGCGATAAAGCCCCAGACCTTTCGTTACGAGGTGGCAGACGGTGTGGCCACCATTACTCTGGACCGCCCCGAGGTGCTAAATGCGCTGACGTTCGCGGTCTATCGCGAGCTGACCGACACCATGCGCGCTCTGCGGGACGAGCGCGAGGTGCGGGCGGTGGTCATAACCGGCGAAGGCCGAGGCTTCTGCAGCGGCGGCAGCGTGACCGAGATCATCGGGCCGCTCTTGGAGCTAAAGGCCCCGGAGCTACTGCAGTTTACGCGCATGACCGGCGAGCTGATTGGCAACATCCGAGCGCTGCCCAAGCCCGTGGTTGCGGGCATCAACGGGGTGGCGGCAGGCGCGGGCGCGGTGATTGCGCTGGCCTGTGACCTACGAGTGGCGGTGGAGACGGCCAAGATTGCGTTTCTGTTTGTGCGCGTGGGGCTGGCCGGGGCCGACATGGGCGCGGCATGGCTGCTGCCACAGGTGGTGGGCCTGGGCCGCGCGACCGAGATCCTGATGCTGGGCGAGCCGGTGCTGGCTCCGGCGGCGCTGCAGATGGGGCTGTTTAATCGAGTGGTGGCCGATGCGCAGGCGGCACGGGCGACGGCGCATGAGCTAGCGCTGCGGCTGGCCAAGGGACCGAGCTTTGCGCTGGGGATGACCAAGACGATGCTGAGCCAGGAGGCCAACATGAGCCTAGAGCAGGCCCTGGAAGCCGAAGCACAGGCGCAGCAGATCTGCATGCACACCGAGGACTTCCGCGAAGCTCACGCCGCCTTTGTCGGCAAGCGCGAGCCCAAGTTCCAAGGCCGATGAGCAGTCTCAATCAGGTCAGGCCCCATCAGGTCACAGTGGAGCAGCTAGAGTCAGTGCTGCCGTCCTTGGGAGTAAGCGAGGAGCTGCCCGAGCGGCGGGCCTTACTGGCGACCGTGGCGGCGCTGCCGGAGGAGCCCTGTGGACAGGATGCGCCCCGGCAGTTGGTGCGGCTGCTGGCCGAGGCGGGGCTTTTGGCCGAGTGTGTACCGGCAGCCTATGGTGGCGCGCGGCCTGCGGTGTCGCTGCGGGCGCTGTGTCTGCTGCGGGCGGCGCTGGCGTATCGCTCGCCGCTGTGGGACCTGATGTTTGTGATGCAGGGGCTGGGCAGCTACGCGGTGACTCTGGCAGGTAGCGAGGCGCAGCGGCAGGCGTACTTACCCCAAGTGGTGCAAGGGCAGGCGGTGTGCGCGCTGGGCCTGACCGAGCCGGAGGCAGGCAGTGACCTGGCCGGGGTGCGGACGCAGGCGCGGCTGGTCGGTGGGCAGTACGTCATTAACGGGGAGAAGGTCTTTATCTCTAGCGCGGGCGTGGCGACGCACTATGTGCTGTATGCGCGTACGGGGGAGCATCCGAAAAAGGGGCTGACGGCGTTCCTGCTGCCAGCGGACGCGGTGGGGCTGTCGGTAGAGCCGATGGCGCTGCTGTGCGATGACCACCCGATCGGGCGGCTGCGGCTGCAGGACGTGACCCTGCCAGAGTCGGCGCGCATCGGCGAAGAAGGCCAGGGCATGACGCTGGCGCTGGGCACGCTTGAGGTGTTTCGGACCTCGGTCGGGGCGGCGGCGGTGGGGATGGCGCGACGGGCGCTGCAGGAGGCGCTGACCCACGTAACGCGGCGGCAGCAGTTCGGTCAGCCGCTGGCGAGCTTTCAAGCCACGCAACTGGCGCTGGCAGAGATGGCGACGGACTGCGAAGCGGCGGCGCTGCTGGTGCAGCGGGCGGCGGCAGTTCACGACCTAGGCGGCGCGGCAGCAAGCGGGCCTTTGGGGTCGATGGCCAAGCTGTTCGCCACCGAAGCCGCGCAGAGAGTGGTGGACCGCTCGCTACAGCTGCACGGCGGCTGTGGCCTTATCACCGGCAGCCCGATTGAGCGTCTGTACCGCGATGTCCGCGCGCTCCGTATTTATGAGGGCACCAGCGAAATCCAGAAGCTCATCATTGCGCGCTCTTTGATTACTCAAGCCAAGGCGCTGTCGTAACTTGGCCCCGCCGCGACATCGCATAGTGCCGATGACGTACTTTTCCTCCTCTGCCCGGAGTCACTTGTGAGTCGCTCTACCCTGCCTGAGACTGCTGCACCTGCGCCCGGGGCCACGCCTGGTGGTGGTTCCGCCAAAGCGCTGCTGCCGATCTTTCTAATCGTGCTGGTCGATGTCTTTGGCATGACGCTGGTGATCCCGCTGCTCGCCATCTACGCCGAGAGCTTGCACGCCACGCCCTTTCAGGCCGCGATGTTGATCTCGGTGTTTGCGGCGTGCCAGCTGGTTTCGGGGCCGCTGCTGGGGTCGCTGTCGGATCGGTTTGGGCGCAAGCCGCTGCTGCTGATAAGCCAGGTTGGGACGTTTCTGGGCTTTGTGCTGATGGCGCGGGCAGACGCGCTGTGGATGGTCTATGTCGCGCGGATTATCGACGGGGCGACCGCGGGAAATCTGTCGATTGCGCAGGCGTATATCTCGGATCACTCGGCGCCCAGTCAGCGGACGCGCTCGTTTGCACTGATTGGCATCGCGTTTGGGCTGGGCTTTTTTATCGGTCCGTTTGTGACCAGCCTGCTGGTGAAGCACGGCCTGGCGGCCCCGATTTACCTGGCGGCAGGACTGTCGCTGCTTAGCATCCTGTGTACGCTGGTGCTGTTGCCGGGAGGTAAGCCGGTCACGCAGCCTTCAGCGGCCAGCAGCGGGGACGTGGGCCCCGGCGGCAAGCGCTTGTCGGTGCTGCAGTGGGGCGCCTACGCTGAGTTTTTCCGTCGTCCAGTACTGGCGGGCCTGCTGCTGCAGTTCTTCTTTTATGCGTTCTGCTTTAGCACTTTTACCTCGGGCTTCTCGCTGTTCGCCGAGCGTACGTTCACCTGGGAAGGCCATCCGTTTACCCCGCGTGAGATCGGCTTTCTGTTTGCCTATACCGGCGTGCTGGGCATCTTGCTGCAAGGCGGTCTTATCAGTCGGCTGGTCAAGCGACTGGGTGAGCCGGTGCTGGTGGCGGCGGGCTTTGTCTCGATTACGGCGGGCTACGTGGCGCTGGGGCTGGTGAAGACGGTGCCGCTGCTGGTGGTGGTGGCGACGATCTCGTCGTTTGGCAATGGGGTGCTGCGGCCTACTTTATCCAGCC
>JAGNNG010000403.1 GCA_017990795.1 Deltaproteobacteria bacterium | reverse complement strand
TTTATATGATGGTCAACCTGGGCAGCTTCTGCGGCAAGACCATCGCCAAGCCGGTCCGCGGCAGCTACGGCCTTGCCACGATGCCGATCTTGTCCGCTGCCGCCATCGGTGTCGCGCTGCTAGTCGTGGCGCTGCTGTACTTTCCCAAGTCCACAACCCCCACTGCCGACGGCACCACGCAGCCACCGAGCACGCGCAGCATCAGCGATGCGCTAAAGCAGCTGCAGCACGACTTCTCAGAAGTGCTCAAGGCCGGGCGGCTGATGGCGCTGGTGCTGATTACCTCGGGGTTTTGGATCATCCAGAGCCAGATGTACGCCTCGATGCCCAAGTATGTGCTGCGCACCGTCGGCGCCCACGCCAGTCCCGAGTGGTACGCCAACGTCAACCCCGTGATGGTGGTGCTGTGCGTGGTGCCGATTACTTACCTTGGCCGCAAGCTGAAGCCGGTGACCTCGATGGCGATTGCGCTGGGGCTGATCCCGCTGTCGGCGCTGGGCATCGCCTTTTTGCCGCAGCTTTTGGGCGCCGTCGGACCGATGCACCCGGTGACGTTTGCGATGCTGGCCGGGATCGCGCTGCAGGGCTGCTCCGAGTGCTTTTTGAGCCCGCGCTACTTTGAATACGCCTCGCGCCTGGCCCCAAGCGGCAAAGAGGCGCTGTACATGGGCTACGCGCACCTGAATAACTTTTTCTCGTGGCTGATCGGCTACATCCTGTCGGGCTATCTGCTGGAGGCCTTCTGTCCCGACCCCGCCAAGCTGTCCGCGCCCGCCCGAGCCGAGTACGCCGCGGCTCTAAAGACGGCCACGCCCCTGCCTGCGGCCTATGCCCACGCGCACTACCTGTGGCTGGTCTTTGCTGTCATCGGCGTGGTGGCGTTTTTCTCGCTGCTCGTTTTTCAACAGGTAGTCCGCCGCAGCACCGCCGCCAAGTCGGCCTAGCCTCGCCCCCAAGCCGCGCCCGAATCTGGCTTTGCCTCGCGTTCAGGGCCACTGCAACCTGTCCGACCCTCTTACACGACATCGGCATAAAAGTGGCCTGACAGCGGCCTGACCGCGCGGTGGCAGCGATCGACACGAATACCTCTTGCGCCAAGCTGGGGTCCTTTGGTCTTCTGTGCCGCACCACCCTACTGCTGCCACCTATGCCTACTGGTCGACGAGAAGGTTCGCCGCTCGAAGACCCGCAAAAGGTCCTGTGATGCCGACTGCTTCTGCGCCCTCAACTTTGATTTTGCGCCCTGCCGGATACCGCGCGGCTGCGGCCTTTTCCGGTCCGCTGCGCCTGGGCTCGACCCTGGCTGCCGTCGCCTGGCTGACTTCCAGCAGCGCGGCCCACGCCAAGGCGCAAGATGCGGAGAAAGCCAGCCCCACCGCCGCCTTTGAGCCCAGCCAGACCGCCGCAGCCCCCGCTGCTACCGCCTTTGGCAGCGCCGAGCAGTCCGTAAGCCCGCCGCCGGACAATGGCGCACGCAAAGCCTCGGCGCACAGCGAGTTTGGCTCCTCGGGCAGCCCGCCTCCAGCGTCGGCAATGGGCAGCGGCTTTGACTTTGGCAGCTATGGCCGCGTCAACATCGGCTCGGACCTGCGCGGACACAGCGGCCACGCCGTAAACGTCGTCAGCTTCGGCTCGCGCCTAGAAAAACCCGCCTACCTAGAGCTGAACTTTTACTACGGCGGCACCGTCGGTAATGAAGACCAGCGCTGGCGGGTCGTGTTCGTGCCCGCCTACAGCGGCGACCTGTTTCACAGCACCGGCAACTTCTCGCAGAACTTTGCCATCCGCAACGCTTACGCCGAGGTCGAAAACCTGGGGCTGCATGGCCTGTCGCTGTGGGCGGGCTCGCGCATGTATCGCGGCGACGACGTTTATCTGTTCGACTTTTGGCCGCTAGACAACCTAAACACCGTCGGTGGTGGCGCGCGCTACGAGTGGAACCAAAAGCGCACCTCGCTGGCGCTGCATGTCGGCATGAACCGGCTGGACGACCTGTATCAGTTTCAGCAGGTTCGCTCGCCGTCGCGGCGCTTGCCTCCTGGCGGCACGGTGCTGACGCCGCAGCCAGCGACTACGACGGTGACCACACTGGATCGTCAGCGCCTAGTGACCAGCGTCAAGGCTACGCACTTTCTGCGCGCACTAACCAATGTCCCCAACGCCAAGGTGTCGCTGTACGGCGAGTTCCACTACCTGCCCAAAGGCGAGCGTCAGCCCCCGATGATGGGCCTTACGCCCGAGCCGCTAAACGATGACTACGGCTACGTCATCGGTGGTCAGCTCGGCGGCTGGCTGCGCTCGTTTGTGTTTACGAACTTGTTTGTGCGCCACGCCGGAGGGCTGGCGGCTTACGGCGATCTTGGCAAGCCGTCGGGCTTTGATGAAAACCAGCGCGTCGTCGGTGCGCGCGAGACCACGGTGGCGCTGTCCGGCAACTACGAAGGCCAGACGCTGGGCATGATGTTTGGCGGCTATGTGCGCGGCTGGAAAGACGGCAGCCCCGCCGATAACACCGGCTACTGCGAGGCGGCCATGGCCGTGCGCCCCACGGTCTATTTCAACAAATACCTGCACACCGCGGTCGAGCTCTCCTATCAAGTGCGCCGCCCGCTCACCGTCGATCAGGACCGCGCCGCTTACATCCTGCCGCAGGTCGTGCGCGCCAGCATCATGCCCATCGTCGCGCCGCTGGGCCGAGGCACCTACAGCCGTCCGTTCCTGTTCGCGCTGTATACGCTTAGCTACCTAAACGGCGACGCGCAGTACTACCTGTTTGAGCCGCAAGACGTCCGCGCTGGCAAACCAGTGGTGCACTACCTCGGGCTGGGAGTCGAGTGGTGGTTCAACAGCTCGTATCGCTAATGTCCCGTCGCCAATCTCGCACTGGGAGCGTGTCTTGACCGCCGCCGAAAAGCCAGCCAACCGACCTTCACTTGGCTGGCTGTGGGCGCTGATTTTGTGCGTCGTGGCCAGCGTGGTGCTGGTCGCGCACAGCCTGCGCTTTGACTTCGTGACCGACGACGCGTTCATCTCGTTTGTCTACGCCAAAAACCTGGTCGAGCACGGCGCGCTGGTCTTTAACCTGGATGAGCGAGTCGAGGGCTACACCAACTTCCTGTGGACGCTGCTGCTCGCCGCGGGCATGGCGCTGCGCATCCC
>JAGNNG010000401.1 GCA_017990795.1 Deltaproteobacteria bacterium | reverse complement strand
CCCCAGCTGCCTTGCGCCTTTTTGTACATGCGGCCGCCCCGTCCGACGACGTAGACCGAGCCGGAGGAAGCCCAGACGCCCAGGAGCTCGGAGGTGGTGAGGAAGGAACCGTCGATCTCCCAGGTGCCGCCCAGCGTTTTGCGGACGATGGCGCCGTCGTTACCGACTGCGTAGACCTCAGCTTCACCCGTGACCGACGGAGCCCAGCCGGAAATTGCGTTCAGCGATGAGGGCGTCAGGCTGCTGCCGACGTTGATCCACGAGCCTTTGTCGGTAGTACCGGCGCGTCGCAAGATCAGGCCATCTGCGCCCACCGCGTAGACCTCGCTGCTGGATCGTGCCCACACGGCTGACAGGGAGCTGGTCGTGACGCGACTTGATAGCTGTGTCCACGTGCCCTGGTCGCGGCGCAGGATGGTGCCCAGGTTGCCGACGGCGTAGACGGTGTGCTGACCGTCGCGCTCGGTGCCCCACATGGCGGACAAGAGCTCGCCGGTCAGGCCTTGAGACTCGGCCTGCCACATGCCGCCGCGACGGTGAATGATGGTGCCGTTGGCCCCGACCGCGTAGACGTCTTCGCCTGCGCCCCAGATCGCAGTCAGCTGCGCGCTGGTGGGAGGCCGCTCGATCGACCAGCTACCGCCCTGCTTGTGGACGATGGTGCCACCGTCGCCAGCCGCAAAGACCTCGCCTGCGGTGGTGCCGGTGCCCAGCCAGACCGAGTTTAGCGACTGCGAGACCATGTTATTGGCCTCGATGCCCCAGGTCATACCGACGCGATGCATGATGCGACCGTTGGCGCCCACGGCGTACACGTCGGTGCTACTGCCGGAGACTCCGAACAGCGTGTCCGGCGTCAGGCCCATGGCTTCTTGGTTCCAGGTGACGCCGCTGTTGCGGACTCGATAGATGCGGCCTGCGGTGCCGACGACAAAGTACTCACCAGGTGTCGTCGTCGCCCAGACGCTGGTGAGCGAGCCGTCGCCGGTCCCAATGACCGGATTTAAATCGGCAAATGCCTGCGTGCCGGACTTTTGCAGCGCCAGATCATAAATGCCAACGGCCATGACCTGCACGGTGGCGCCACTGCCTTGCCCCGATAGTCCCAGGATGGCGCGGCGATCTAGCGCCTGCCGAGTCTGCAGCTTCCAGCCGGTGCTGCCGCCGATGAGCATGGTGCCGTTTTCGCCACCGGCGTAGAGCTCATCCTGGTCGGCTGTCTTGCCTGCGATGCCCCACACCGCGCGCAGGTTGTTGCCTTGTGGCGATGGACTCTCCCAGCGCCAGGTTGGAACCGCTGGCATGCCCGCCATGTCGCCTGCCATATCGGTGCCACCATCGCGTCCCGAGGGGGGCGGTGGACTTTCCACGGGGCTAACTGGGTACTCGACGCAGCCAGCCAGCGAGCTAAATAGACCCAAGCTGAGGCTTAGACCTAGGCGCAGCGCAGACCGTGAAGGACGACCGCTGGTGCGGTTTGGGGAAGCTGCTCCTCGCCCGTCTTGCGGCGCAGCAGGCAGGTGCTGACCCAGGTTTGGAGCGGTAGATCGCCCCTCGCCATTGCGAGTAAGAAATGCCCTTGACCACAGGATGCGGCGGCTGTCGTTGAGTGTCACCATAGTCTCATCGTTTGCGACCCGCCTCTTGGTGTCAAGCGGGGCGAGCGTTTAGGCCACCGGGATGTCTGCCTCAAAGGGCGGCAATCACTGGTAGCTTGCAGCGTCGTCACTACTTGCACCACGGCTAGCGGGTCGCGTGGCTGAGGGCTGTATGTGGCACCTGTTTTTGGACCCCAACGTCAGGTGCCACCAGCAGCCGATTCCCAGATGATGATTCAGCGATCGCGCGGGTCCTACACAATGCGTTACGATCTGGGTCTGACAACTGCGTCGCAGTCGCTTTGACTAGATAGCGATACCTGGGCGCGACTTAGGCCGCGCTGCTTATTTAGGGTCCAAACGCTGCAATCCAAGCTGGGGCCAGGTCCCGGGTGCAGGCAGACTTTCTGACAACGCAAGACAGGATGAAATCATGAGGCAATCCCGAGCCAGGTTGGTGCTGAAGTCCCTTTTGTGCTGCGCGGTGTTGTTTTTGGGAATGGGGCCGCAGGTGAGCGGACCCTCGCCAGTCATTGCGGCAGGTGGCGGCAAGCCCGGCCAGGCCTTGGCGGAGCGTGCGCCGGCTCCGCCCAAGCTCGTGGTGTTGCTGGTGGCGGATCAGTTTCGCGCCGACAACCTGACGCGCTTGGGGCCGCTGCTCGACCCGGGTGGGCTGCGCAAGCTGCTGGGCAAAGGGGCCACGGCCATTGGTCGCTATGGGCAGCAGAATACGTACACCGGGCCGGGGCATGCGCTGATTGCCTCGGGCTCGTATGGCTATCAAAACGGCATCACGCAGAACAAGTTTTGGAACCAGCGCGCGGGTCGCTCCGAGTCCATGCTGCACGACGGTACCGCCATGGTGCTGGGGGAAAAGGAGCTGTCTACCGACGACGACAGCTCGCCGCGCAACCTGGTTGGCAGCACTATGTTTGACGAGCTAAAGCTGGCCAGTCGCGAGTCAAAAGTAGTCTCGCTGGCGCTTAAGGCGCGCGGGGCGATCCTGCTGGGTGGGCACTTGGGCAATGCCTACTTTTTCTCGGACCAGACCGGTGAGATGACGACCTCGACCTACTACAGCGCGGCGCTGCCCGATTGGGTCAAAAAGTGGAACGAGCAGAAGCTGGCCGACAAAGCGTTCGGTCAGAAGTGGGAGCGGCTGCTGCCGGCGGAAAAGTACAGCTCGGCGGATGACTCGCCGTTCGAGTCGGATCTGCGGGGCCTTGGGCGGACCTTTCCTCATCCCACAAGTGGCAAGGCCAGCGCGGCGGGCCCAGCGTACTACGATGCGCTGACCTACACGCCGATTGGCCTGGACCTTACGATGTCGTTTGCGCGCGCGGCGCTGGAAGGCGAGAAGCTGGGTCAGCGCGGCGTCACTGATGTGCTGGCCGTCTCTATCAGCAGCACCGACTTGGTGGGCCACCTATATGGACCCTACAGCCACGAGTACCAGGACATCGTCCTGCGCATGGATCGCGCAGTAGCGCAGCTTTTGACCGAGCTAGAGAAGCGCTACAAGCCCGGCGAGCTGATGGTGGCGTTTACTGCGGATCACGGCG
>JAGNNG010000400.1 GCA_017990795.1 Deltaproteobacteria bacterium | reverse complement strand
TCTCCGCCGGGGGTCGCATCTACCTAACAAAAGATCAGTTCACGCGTCGCGAGCACTTTGTCGCGATGGAGCCTCGTCTCCCTGCGTTTTTATCTGCGCGTCAGACTTGGGATCCGCAACAAAAGTTTAAGAGTGCGCAGTCGGTACGGCTGATGGGAGATCGAGTATGAGAGTCGTGATCTTGGGCGGCACCAAAGGAATGGGGCGAGCGATAGCCCAGCAGCTTGCCGAGCGTGGTGACGCAGTTTTCTTACTGGGTCGTGACCTTGCCGAGCTGCAGCGCAGTACTGCGGACTTGACTGCGCGTTCAGGAGGCAAGAGCGCAGCGCTTGGGAACGCTGTGTGCGATCTGGAGCGCCCTGAGACGTTTGCTCCAGCACTCGCTGCAGCATCTGCTTTTCTTGGTGGGATTGATGCAGTTGTGATCACTGCTGCGCTGTTTGCAACCCAGCCCGCGCTAGAAGCGGACCTGGCGTTTACCCGGCGCATGCTGACCGCAAATTATGTAAATACAGTCCTCTTTTGTGAGCACGCACGACCGCTGCTGCTTGCACAAAGTAGTCCTTCCGCCCGCAAGCAGCTGGTGGTCTTTTCGTCGGTGGCCGGAGATCGAGGCCGCAAGCCAGTGATTCTGTATGGTTCTAGCAAGGCCGGTCTTTCCGCGTATCTGGAGGGCCTTGATCACAAGTTTCATGCGCAAGGTCTGCAGGTGCTGTGCGTAAAGCCCGGCTTTGTGAAGACGGCGATGACGGCAGGGCTCTCACCGCCGCCGTTTGCTGGAGAGCCAGAGCAAGTTGCACGCGACGTGGTGCGCGCCATGGATGCGGGCAAGCCACTACTTTATACCCCACGACCCTGGGCGCTGGTGATGTGGATCATTCGGCTGCTTCCGCGCTTCGTGATGAGAAAGATTGGCTTTTAGGAGTCACATCAGGAGGGCGTTAGGAATCACTTGGGAGTCGCCCCGGAGTCTTTTAGGAATGCTCATAGGAGCGCATCCAAAGTCGATTCTGCGTGGACTTCGGGAATCCCTAAGCAGCCAAGCGCCGCTGCTCTAAGATGTCCAGGCAGCCCTGTAACGAGCTGCACCGATTGAGCGCGTATCGCAGCGCCTCAGCGTCGGGGATGTCCCCTAAATATCCAGCAAAGTGGCGGCGCGTAACCTGCACTCCCAGTGGCTCGCCGCGCTCGGCTACGTTGGCCCGCAGGTGCTCGCGACAGAGCTCCAGTCGCTCCTCTGCGGTGGGCGCTGCCAGCTGCTGTTCGTGATCGAGCAGTGCGCGCGACTCGCGAAAGATCCAGGGGTATTCAATTGCACGCCTTCCAACCATGACGCCTGCACAGTCTGTTTCTATCAGTGCCCGCTGCGCATCCTGGGCCGAGCGGATGTCGCCATTTACCAGCACCGGGATCTTCACCGCGGCTTGAGCACGCGCCGCCCACGACCAGTCGGCGGCTCCGCTATGACCTTGCTTGGCGGTGCGGCAGTGAATGGTCAGCGCCGCCACCCCGACATCTTCCAGGCGTCGCGCCAGATCGAGGATGGGCATGTCCGACTCGGGACCCCAGCCGATGCGCGTCTTGATTGTGACTGGTAGGCGGACCATGCGGACTACCATCGCTGCCATCTCGACCATCGCGGCAGGGTTGCGCAGCCAGCCAGCCCCAGCACCCCGCGCCGCGATCTTGGGAATCCAGCAGCCGCAGTTGATGTCGACAAACAGCGGCTGGGCCGCCTCGGCAACCTGGGCCGCCTCAGCCAGTCGCTCCGGATTTGAGCCGTAGATCTGAATCCCAGTCAGCGCATCGTCGGGAGCCAGCTCTACTTTCCGTCGGGCTCGCTGACAGCCTCGTAGCAGCATGTCGACATTTACAAACTCAGTGACGCAGATCGTGGCCCCTAAGCGGCGACACAAGCGGCGGTAGACGTCATCGGTGACGTCCTCCATCGGGGCAAGTACTACCGGTCTTTTGGCAAAGGCTTCCGTGAATCGAGCGTGCGCAGACATCGTGCTTCCTTGCCCTCTTATGTAGCACGCTGCAGGATGTTGCTAAGTAGCCTGCTAGAGATCCGCGCAACTTTGTTTACCCAGAAAGGAACTGTGATTCATGTCATCTGCTCACAATGCGTCCCGTCCAGCGCTCAAGCCTCGGAGTGCCGCGGTATTTAGCCCGGACCTGATGGCCGACCGGGTGGTCCTCGTGACGGGTGGCGGCTCGGGACTGGGCTTAAGCATGGCCGCGGGTCTTGGTGCAGTCGGGGCCAAGCTAATCTTGTGCGGTCGCAGCGCGGACAAGCTGGCCGCTGCAGCGGAGGGCTTGCGCAGCCACGGTGTTCAGGTTCAAGCGATTCCCTGCGACGTTCGGGACCCGCAGCAAGTGGACGCCATGGTCAGGCGTGGAGTCGAGCTCTTTGGTCGCATCGACGGCCTTATCAACAACGCGGCAGGGAACTTCTTGTGCGCAGCGGAGGACCTCTCGGCTGGGGGCTTTGATGCCGTGGTCAAGACGGTCCTATACGGAACGGTCTATTGCACGCAAGCGGTGGGGCGGCACCTGATCGAGCGCAAGGCCGCAGGCAGCATGCTCTCGATTGTCACCAGCTACGCTTGGACCGGCTCAGCATTTGTCTTACCAAGCGCATGTGCCAAGGCCGGAGTCCTCGCCATGACCCGGTCGCTTGCCGTCGAGTGGGGCTGCTATGGCATCCGTCTAAACGCCATCGCGCCGGGTCCGTTCCCAACCGAAGGGGCATGGCAGCGGCTTGTGCCCGATACGGCGATGATCGAAAACTCGATTCAGCAGCGGGTCCCGATGGCCCGAGTGGGTGAGCACAGCGAGCTATCAAACCTAGCCGTGTTCATGATGAGCGATGCCTCGCCGTATCAGAATGGGGACTGCGTGACCATCGATGGCGCCGGCTGGCTGGCCGGAGCCGGTGAGTTTAGCGAGCACGCCAGCGCCCCGCGTGAGCAGGTCAAAGCCGTGTTTGCTGCCATGAGGCCAGCTAAGAAGTAATTGGCCAATAGACTAGCCGATAGCTAGCTCATTGGTCGTAGCCCTTTGTTCTAAATCATTTCACCTGCGTACTGCGTTAGCTGAAGCAGTGCGCAGTTGAAATGGGAAATTAAATCATAAACGCAGTTATTAAACTAACTGACTTCTGTTT
>JAGNNG010000398.1 GCA_017990795.1 Deltaproteobacteria bacterium | reverse complement strand
ATTGCTGCACTGGCGCACACTCTGACCGATGAGCAAGCTAGTGAAGTTGCTGCGGCTGCGGCTGCTGCTGCTGAAGCGGGAACGGTAGCACCAGAGTCGACCGCGCCCGCCACAGCATCCAGCAGCACTCCAGTGATGGCGCTGGACGACGAAGAGTTTCACTTTATCGAGGACTCCGACGATCACGGGGCAGCAGTTGCTGCTGACGAATCGGCACCAGCGTCGGACGAGCAAGCCGAGGCCGGTGGCGAGACTGCCGCCGAGGAACCCGCACAAGAGTGGAGCGCGGAGCCTGCCGCAGAGACTGCTCCAGAGGCTGCTACCGAGGACCCGCTGGGCATTGATAGCTCCTGGGCGGAAGCTGCCGAGGGTGCTGCGACCGCTGAGGCGGCTGCGGAGAGTGCTGGCGCTGAAGACGAAGCCGCCGCTTCGGAAGTCGCAGCGCAGGCCGAGCCTGGCGAAGTCGAGAGCGCAGGCGAGTCGGTAGACGACAATCCCGACTTTGCTGCTGACGAAGCTGGCGAGATGGCAGAGGTCCATGAGCCCGACGCTGATGGCGAGATCAGCGGCTCGGCGCTGTCGCCAGTAAGCAGCGATGAGGTCGCAGCGATTGATTCGGCTAGCCAAAATACGCCGGCGCGTCGTCCTGCAGCGGGCCCGGTATCGTTGCCGCCGCTGCCGCCGCCGTTGCCGCCGCGCATGGCTCCACCACCGCCACCGTCGATGGCGACCAAGCCCGCAGTGCCGCCGCCGCGTCCGGTGCAGCCACCGGCGACCAAGCAGCCTGCCGCCTCGGCCAAGTCGCCACCGCCGCCAGCGCCCAACTTTGGCGAAGAGCCCAAGCTCCGCAAAAAGCGCCGCAACAAGCAGTGGTTTGAGGAGATCTTCGACGAAGATTATCTGCACACCCTGCCGTTTATGACGCCGCAGCAGACCGAGCGCGAGGTGGCCTTCCTGCTGGATGCACTGGCGCTGCCGCAGGCCAGTCGCGTGCTCGACATTGGCTGTGGCTACGGTCGGCACGCCATGGAGATTGGCGCCCGCGGCTATCGCACCGTCGGTCTGGACCTATCGCTGCCGCTGCTAATTCGCGCCACCGATGCCGCCCGTCGCGTCGGCGTAAACAACAATGTCGACTTCGTTCACGGCGACATGCGTGACATGACGTTCGACGCCGAGTTTGACGGTGCGTACTGCTTCTTCTCGACGTTTGGTTACTTTGACGACGACACCAATCGCCGCGTAGCGACGGGGATCTGCCGGGCTCTCAAGCCGGGTGGGCGCTTGGTGCTGGATATGTTCAACCGCGACTACCTGATCGGCGATCTGCCGACGCGAGTGTGGTGGCAGGGCGACGGCTGCGTGGTGCTCGAAGAGGTAGACTTTAACTACTTCACCTCCCGCCTACAGGTTCAGCGTCAGATCATCCTCGAAGACGGTCGCCAGCTAGAGCAAGAGATCTCAATCCGCGCCTACTCGCTGCACGAGATCGGCAAAGTCCTGCATCACGCTGGCTTCAAAGTGCTGGAAGTCTCCGGCGGTCTGGATCTGCGCGGTCGCTTCTACGGCAACGAGTCGCGTCAGCTAGTCATCGTCGCTGAGCGCCGCGCCGACGCTGGCATTTAACTCTCCACCGACACTTTTGTAGCTCTGGCTGCGCTTTAGAGCGCCACCCAACTCGTCACTTTCTCGACGGAAGTGACATGGGCGTTGTGTCCTTTTGTGGCATTGGCGATCCTGTTCACAATGGGGAAATCTACGCTGAGTCTGCGTCGGTCGGGGTGGGCGAAGCTGCTCTGCTTGTGGGGCCTGCTTTTCGTTGGTGGTGCAGTGTCGCTGGGCCGTGCTCAAGCGGAAAGTCGGGGCGCGCCGGCTGCAAGCAAGCCAAGCGCCGCGGCGCCTACCGAGCCCGCACGTCGCGCCACCGATGAGCTGACTTCTCGCAGCGAGCTGGATACGCCCCGTCGCTGTCTTGAGCGCTTCTTGCACGCCGTTTACGAGCGCGACTTTTACGCAGCAGCAGGCTCTTTGCCACAGCTGAGCACCGATGTGGAGGAGTCGCGGCACCTGGCGCGAAAGCTCGCGGCGGTGCTGGAGCGACGGCTACCCATCGACGCGGAGCTGCTTGGCAAACTGTCCGATGCGCCCGAAGGGGACACCAAAGACGGGCTGCCCGATCAGGACGAGCTGGGGGTCATTCGCACCCCTTACTCCGTCGAGTCGATTCGTCTGGAGCGCGGCAATCAAGACAACCAAAACGGCGGTCCCAAGTGGACTTTCTCGGTCAGCACCGTCGAGCGTGTCCATAGCCTGTACGAGAAGCTGCCCGATCACTTTGCCCTAGAGTACTTCCCCGAAGTGCTGCTGGCGGTGGGGCCGCTGGGGCTTTTGTACTGGCAGGTGCTGGCGCTGCCACTGCTGCTTCTGGGCTGCGCCGCTGCGGCGCTGATGCTGTCGCGGGCGCTGCTGCCACTGCTACTACGGCGACTAAACCAGCGCGATCAGAGCCTAGCTGTGGCCCTGACCGAGTGTCTGCGCGGACCTCTGCAACTGCTGCTGGCGGCGCTTCTGGGCTTACCGCTGATGTCGCTGCTACTGCTGACGCCGCGCTCGGGGCAAGCGGTGGCGGCGCTGCTGCACATTGGCATCATCATCGCAGTGTGCTGGGCAGGCGGGCGCGCAGTCGATGTACTGGCGACGCGGGCGCGGCTGTCGGCCTGGCTGCAAAGTCGTCCCGGCCTGCTGGGCGCGATGCCGCTTTTGCATCGGCTGTCGGGCTCGGTGCTGTGGTCGCTGGCGCTGGTGCTGGCGCTGCAAGAGCTGGGCTTTTCCGTCGCCAGCTTGCTGGCAGGTCTGGGTCTGTCCGGCTTGGCGGTGGCCCTGGCCGCCAAAAATACCCTGGAGCACCTGTTTGGTGGCTTGGCGCTAAGCCTGGATCAGCCGATGCGCATCGGTGATTCGGTCAAGGTCGATGATGTCGTCGGCACCGTCGAGCAGATTGGCCTGCGCAGCACGCGCATCCGCACCGCTGAGCGCAGCCTGGTCACGATCCCCAACGGCAAGCTGGCCGATATGAAGATTGAGGCGCTGGCCGCCCGTGATCGCAGTCGCGTGGTGCTCTCGCTGGGTGTGGTCTACGCGCTGCGCGTCGTCGGGCTGCGAGCACTGCACAAGGCGCTGC
>JAGNNG010000399.1 GCA_017990795.1 Deltaproteobacteria bacterium | reverse complement strand
TCGTCACAAGCCAGGTCGGTGTCGGGGCCGGTATAGCCGCACCGTCGCGCCAGCAGCGCAGCGTCGCGCTGCAGGTTTTGCAAGCACGACTCGCGCAGACAAGTCGACTGGTCCCCTTGGCCAGTGGTCGAGTTTGGCCGAGTCAGCAGCGGCAAAGCGTAGCGCTGACGACGGCTCCGAGCCAGCTCGGCGCAAGGCGACAGCGCCCGCACATGCGCGACCAGCGCCAGCGCCGTCCGTTCCTTGCTGCCAAGCTGGATGCGACAGCCGCGCTCAGCCTCGGCATCCGAGGGATTTAGCCCCGGCAGCCGCAGCGACACTTTGGGCTCACTGCAGCGGCAGCGCTCCGGATTGGCCAGACGCTCGCACGCAGTCTGCGACAGCACAATGTCCGGCAGCGCCGTAGACAAAAGGAAGCGCATGTTCACGCCTGAGGACTCGTAAGGCGGCTGCCGCAGCTGATAGCGGTCCACCAGGTCGCCAAGCATCACCAGATCCGGGTCGTCGCCGCAGGTGTTGCTGGTGACCTGCGCCAGCAGATCGCGCTCATTCTTTAGCTGCTCGGCGGCTTGGCTATCGGGCATCGCCTGGGCCAGCTTGTTCTTTAAGTCCTCGACGGCTGCGACCATCTTGTCGCGGTCAATACAGGCCTGCTCAGCACTGACGCGCAGCGGGTCAGCCAGCGGCTCCACGCACGCGCCCAGCGTGATGCGGGTCGCTGGATACGTCACCACCCCGTTGCCAAGCTGCACTGCCAGCTCTCCGCCCAGCGGCTTAAACGGCAGCACCGCATCGTCCAGCTGGCACCACGGCGCAATATCGCTGTTGGTCAGCGTCAGCTGCGCGCGATCTTTCCACTGCTCATTTTGCGTGCCGGGGGCGCCAAACTGCAGCGTCATCGCGTAGCGGCCCAGGATGTCACCGCCGACGATGCCGCCCAGCGGCCCAGACGATACGCCGTCCCGCTTTAGCACGAAGCTGCTGGGCTCACTGTCGACGCGCACCACCGGATAGTCACACAGCAGCAGCCGTCCCGGTCCGGGGAGCAAGTTCGGCGCCTCCTGCGGTAGCGGCATCGGCTGCTGCGCTGGGTCGGGGCTGGCGGACCGCAGCAGCACCTGCCCGTGCGAAAACTGCGCAGAAGAAGTCCGCGCGCCCGGCACAAACACGGAGATCGGGACCGCCGTATCCACCAGCAGCCATGGCTCGGGCGAGCCTTGCTCGGCATCGTCACCAGGCTTTAGCCCACAGGCCTGGTCCTGCACCGGCGACAGCGCCCCCGCCATCCTTAGCAGCCCACCTTTATAATCCAGCGTAATCGGCAGCGCGATCCGCTGCTCTTGCGTCGAGTTACAGCCAAGCCCAATCAGAATCGACAGCGCAGTGACCACTCGACCGATGCGCTGCGCCCGAAACGCCCCGCTGAGCAGCCGGCTGGTCATTTCTGCACCACCGGCACCACAGCCAGCTGCGGATACTTGTGCGAGACCAGCCACAGCCACGGCAGCGAGCGCTCGACGGGCTCAAAGCGATAGACCTGAGGACTTCTTTGCGGGCCAGTGGACTGCGGTGGCCAGGGATGGCGCAGATCGATCATCACGAACGCATCATAAAAGGTTGCCGGATACGTCTGCAAAAGCGTCTGCAGGTCGGCGCGCTCGCGCGGCTCTAAGCGCGAGGAGTCAAGCAGCACCGCTTGCTGTCCCCCCGGTGCGGCTTTGCTAAGCGCGCTAGTATCGCGCAGCCGCCGCAGGCCGGTCGTGGCCCGATCCAGGTAGTACTGAAACTCGACGCGAAACGGCAGGCTGCCGTGGACCAGTACGTTGTCGGTGGGCGCCAGCTGGCGACTGACTTCCGCCGCAAAACGCAGCTTGGTCGGCTCCGCGTCGTAGTTCTTGTGCGCGTGCGTACCCATCATGGCGCGGCTCTCCAGCAGGTTGTACACGTCGTGCGGCAGCATCAGGACAAAGAACAGCGCCACCACCCAAGCATAGCGCCGTCGCAGCTGCGCTTCTAACTGCGGCGACACCTCGTGACCGGCGGCATGCGGCCCCAGCCAGCGCTCACGCAGCCACGGAACCAGGCGCACCCACAGATCAACCGTCGCCAGCGTGAAGAACGCTGAGTAGAAAAACACCCGGTAAAGGTGAATCGAGGCGCCGCGCGCAAACATCACGATGTACAGCGTGTTTAGCGTGAAGAAAAACAGCACCGCATGTTCCCGCGCCGACAGTCCCGGCAGCGCAGGCTCAGTCGGACCGCTCTGCTCGGGCTGGGTCCGCCGCTGCCACAAATTCACCGCTAGCAGCGCCAGCCAGAAGCCGCCCAGCATCATCAGCGGCACGCCGAATAGCAGCCGCAAGTAGTAGGCCTCACGCGCAATCACGTGCAGCACCTGCGCCGAGTGCCGCTCTTGAAACGAGTGGGTAAAGTCGTGCCACAGGCCCTGGCGAAACAGCAGGCTTAGGTGAAACAGCATCGGCGCAGCGGTTGCGACGAAGGTACAGCCCAGCCACCGCCACACCGTCCGCGTCGCCTGCCCAGCGCGCCAGCCGTCCGGCAGCAGCAGCCCCTTTTTGCGCACCGCTCGCCACAGCCACAGCAGGTACAGGCCGTGCAGCGTCGCTTGAAAATAGACCTCCCACATCAGCAGGCCGCCGATGGCCAGCGCCACGCACGACTGCAGCAGCGCCGTCCGACACGATGGCCGCTCCAAATAGCGCAAAAAGCCGTCCAGCGCCCACAGGCAGCACGCCATCTCTAGCAGCATCGGGTCGGACAGAACTGAGAAGCTCCACAAGATCGGCAGGCACACGTAAACGGCGACCGCCAGCACCGCCACCTGCGGCGACCACCAGCGCCGACTCAGCCGATACAGCGCCTGCAGCGTCACCAAGCCGCCGAGCACCGCGACCAAGCGCACCACCCACTCGTGGTCGCCAAACAGCTTAAAAAACGGCAGCAGCAGGTAGTGATAGCCGACGGGATGATGCAGGTAGTAGGTCTGAAGTAGCGGCGGCACAAACCCCGGAGACGTCGCCGGCACCAGCACGCCCAGCCGCAGCGTCATGCGCGCGCGCAGCGCATAGGTCGCGCCGTGATAGCCGTGATGCCCCCACAGAAACGGCCCAGCGATGCCAAACGAGGAATACAGCAGATACAGAAAGATGCTGCCCCACAG
>JAGNNG010000014.1 GCA_017990795.1 Deltaproteobacteria bacterium | reverse complement strand
TGTGCTTGTTGCTGTTGCTCTTAAAGTCCAGCCAGCCAAGGCCGCGCGACAAGACCTCAGCCCCGATGGTGCCCAGCGCATACAGCGTCCGCTTGGGATCAGGCGAGGCCACTTCCTGCATCGTCAGTCGCACCAGCCGCCCCACGTTCATCGTCGAGACTGAATAGCCGCTTACATCCCGCAGCCAGTAGTGACCCGCCGCGATGCGCCGACGCTGCCGGAAGAAGTCCCGAATCGTCTCCGGTCCATGGTTGTGAACCACGGCTTCGGGCACATAAGCCAGTCGATAGCCAGCGTCGACAACCATCTGCTCTAGGCTCGCTTCGTCGACTGCGCTCTCTGACGGCAGGCGCTTCACGATAGCGGCGCGCACCATAATCAGCTCGCCGAGCTTTGGCGCTTCCAAGGCCACCTTGTGATGCATGTGCCACAAGAACCGAGTGGCTTCACCCGGGAAGGTACCGTGACCATTGGTGGGAACCGGGCGCCCGCCACACATGCCGACGTCGCGATTGATAAGGAAGCACTGCACCAGCCGCTCGACGACTTCCTTGGTAACTAGAAGGTCCGCTGAGCACAGGCAGATCGCGTCGACATTAGGATTTAGGTGATTGAGGTAGGTGTTGATCGCGGTGACTTTGCCGCGACGCTCCGCCTCCTCGATCAGACGCACTGGGACGCCAGGACGAGCCGCTCGCTCACGCACAATCTCGGCAGTACGGTCGGTGCAGCCGCTGGCGACAACCACAATCTCGATGATCTTGGCGCGCTTGGTGCGCTGAGCGCGGAGGGAGTCAAGGAGCTGACCAATATTTCGCTCCTCGTTGTACGCAGGGACGGCGACGCTGACCCTCATGGCGGAACCTCTTAAATTAAGCTAGGGGAAGGCAAACTAAATAGTCGAGAGCAACCTTTAAAACACAACCAAACAAACAACCGAGTCTCTGCCGTTGCGTCGTCTTTGGCACCGACAAGCCCCCTGCCGATCGCCAACCTGGGACGCGAGGGGGTTATGACCTCACGACGAAAAACCGGGCAGCTACTAGCACAACTTTGGGGCCTACACAGCCAACGCTAGGTGTTCAAAGAACGCGATGTCGCTACGAAATCTCTGCAACGGGCAGACACAGTTACGCTACTAGCGGCTGATTGAGGTTGTCAACACTGGTGGTGGGTCCGCAGCCAGCAAAGTCTGTCGCTCCGAAAATCCCTCGGGCACGCTTAGGCCGCCGCGTCCAAGCCCGGACACCCGCAGGACCTTGCCACCGCTTCCCTTACGCAAAGCCCGCGTCTTTAGCGGCGCGCTACACACCACTACTTCCGCAGGAAATACGCAGTCCTATCGATGCTGAGCGCCCAGCCCGTTGACGGCGTGCGGTCCGGGTAGTAGTGATTGATCTTAATGAAAATGGATTTCAATCTCGTTAGGTCGTGGCTGCGTTCGCTATTGCAGCGCCACCTAAGAACAAGCCTGGCGCTGGTGGCTTTTCTGGGTGTAGGCGGGCTGCTCAGCACCGGTCCGATGCAGCTACGCTCAGCGTCGGCCCAGACGACTTATTTTACCGCGCGCACGGTGCTGGCCGAGTTTTTCCCCAAGAGCCAAAACGTCGGCTACCAGCGCTTCGAACTGACCCCCGATCAACGGGCACGCCTGGAGCGCCGCCTCGGCTACGCCATCAAAAAGCCCAGCTACACCTTTTATGTCGCCAAAAGCGGCGAAGTCATCGACGGCTACGCCCTTATCGATGAAGAGCTTGGACAGCACCTGCCGATTACCTTTGCCGTAAAGTTTTCGCCGCAAGGCGTGGTGCAGCGTCAGGAAGTCATGATCTACCGCGAGCGCTACGGCGACGAGATCCGCGATCCGCGCTTCCGTCAGCAGTTTGAGGGCAAGACCGCCGCCGACCCCTTGCGCGCCAGTGAAGAAATCATCGCCGTCTCTGGTGCCACCATCTCGTCACGAGCCATGACCGTCGGCGTGCATCGTGCGCTCGTGCTGCTCGATGAGCTGATCCTGTCCCCGCAGCGCCCCCGCTCCGCTCAGCTTGCGCCGAGTTCTGCTCGCAGCCTTGCCGCTCCGACGTTATAGTCGCCCGCCACTCCATGAGACAGTTTGCATCCTCGGGGTTCCGCATCTGGAACCTGTCCCGCGAAGCCAAAGTCATCTACAGCTTCTTCTGCGTGCTGTCGCTGCTGGCTTTGCTATCGTCGCTGGCCTTGTACGAAGACCTGGTGGGCCCCTCGCTACAGCCCCAGCGCTTAAGTCGAGTCACGGCCTACTACAGCGACGCGCAACCAGATATTGACAATCCTGTTAATAAAGCCGCACAGCCCCCGTCCCAAGCGCCCACCGGCGGGCCTGAGATCGCGCTGCCCGAAGACGAGCAGCAGCCCCCGCAGCTGACCGCCCACCGTCCCGAGAAGCTGACGGTGACGATGCCCTATCGCAAGCTGCTCGAAGTCACTCACTTTCACCTCTTTACGGTGCCGGTGTTCCTGCTGATCCTCACCCATCTATTCATGCTGACCGAGCTGTCGTCGCGACATAAGCTGCTGTGGATTACCGTCGGGTGGGTCGCGGGTAGCCTGCACATTTTTGCGCCGTGGCTGATTCGTCTGGGCGGCAGCCGACTGGCATTTACGTTTCCGCTGTCAGGCGCTCTGCTGCTGGTAGCTGGGCTCGTGCTGACGCTATATCCGATGCTGGTGATGTGGCATCGACCCCAGCGCCATCGCCGCCCGCCGCCGCACGGCAAAGGCAGCAACGCCGATGACAGCAGAGCTAAGCTAGAGCCCGAGCAGGAGTGACGCAGCGCGCAACCTCTGCCCCTCATTCACAGGAGCCGCAATGTCCGAGTATCAGTTTGATCTAGTGACCATTGGTGGAGGCTCTGGCGGGGTCGCCGCTTCTCGACGAGCCGGCAGCTACGGGGCCAAGGTCGCACTCTGCGAGTCCGGTCTAGTCGGTGGCACCTGCGTCCTGCGCGGCTGCGTCCCTAAAAAGCTATTGGTCTACGGTGCGCACTTCGCCGAGGAGCTGGCCGATGCCGCCGGCTTTGGCTGGTCGATTCCCGAGGCCACCCACGACTGGTCGAGGCTCATCGCGGCCAAAGACCAAGAGCTGACGCGGCTCAATCAGGTCTACCGGCGCATGCTCGAAAATAGTGGCGTCGCAGTGCATTACGGGCGAGCGCAGCTTGTGGACGCCCACACCGTGCAGGTCGGCGACACGCAGGTTACAGCGCGGCACATCTTGATTGCGACCGGTGGCGCGCCCACGCTGCTCGACATTCCCGGGCGAGAGCTGGCGATTACGTCGAACGAAGCGCTTAGCTTGCCCAAGCTGCCGCAGCGAATCGTCATCATCGGTGGCGGCTATATCGCGGTCGAGTTTGCCGGCATCTTCCACGCTCTGGGCAGCCAGGTCACGCTGATGGCCCGCAGCTCGCTCTTGTTGCGCGGCTTCGACGAGGAAGTGCGCCAGCACCTGACCCAGACGCTGCAGAGCAAGGGCCTGCAGCTGCGCCTTGCGACTGCTCCAACCGCCATCACCCGCGACGACAACGGCCAGCTGTGGGTTCACTTTCAGACCGATAGCGGCAGCGACAAGGTAGCCACCGATGTCGTGCTGATGGCGACCGGACGCGCGCCGAACACCGCAAACCTGGGCCTTGAGAGCGCAGGCGTACAGCTTGGCCCCAGCGGTGAGATCAAGGTCGATGCCCAGTCAGCCACCGCCGTGCCGCACATCTTCGCAGTCGGCGATTGCACCAACCGGATGAACCTGACTCCGGTCGCCATTGCCGAGGGTCGCGCAGTTGTTGACATGTTGTTCAATAAGCAGTCGCGCCGCATCGACTACAGCTTGGTCCCCACTGCGGTCTTCAGTCAGCCACCAGTCAGCACCGTTGGCCTCAGCGAGTCCGCCGCGCGCGAACTGTACGCCGCCCTCGACATCTACGCGACGACTTTTCGCCCCATGAAAAACACGCTGTCGGGTCGGCAAGAGCGCACCTTTATGAAGCTGGTCGTCGAGCGCCAGAGCCAGCGCGTCCTGGGCTGCCACATGATTGGCCCGGACGCTCCCGAGATCATCCAGGGTCTGGCCGTGGCGCTCACCTGCGGGGCAACCAAGCAGCAGCTGGACGCCACCATCGGCATCCATCCCACAGCCGCCGAGGAGTTTGTCACCATGCGCGAGCGCCGCCCCGATCCCAAGGCTGACGTCGCCCAGCGATAAGCAATTAATGCAGCAACCGCAGCACGGACCTGGCGCGTTGTGCTAAACACCCCAGCAAGCGGCATCTGAACCAGCACCGGGCCCGTAGCAGCGGCTCCGTCGCGATACCAAGCCCACTGCAGCGACTTTTTGGCGGCAGTGTCTTTGCAGAAAAAGGAAATGCTTATGCAGGGCGTGCGCGGAAACATCTTCTTTGCCATCTTTGCCACCACCATCGCCATCGTCGCTGTCATTGGCTTTACGACGCTGCGCAAGGCTCAGCACCTGCGCTTTGCCATCAGCATCCACACGGTGCCTGAGTCGCCCTACCACGACCTGGTGCCACTTGGGCAGCCGATCCTGCTGCGCATCGACAAGGCCAGCGCGGGGCGGTCGCCACTGAAGGCCTTTGGCTACCTGCTGGATGGCAATGGAGCCAAGCTCACCGACGCGAGGCCCCTGTTTCGCAAGACCCTGCCCAGCGGCAGACTGACGGAAGAGGCCGAGTTTCCGGCGCTTACCGCCCTGCCCGGCCAGCGACTTCTGGCGGCTACCGTCGTGCGCTTGCCTCAAGACACCCCCGAGGCGCGCCTGCAGCTAGAGTCGGCCATGCAGGCCGGGCTGCGGAAAAAAGCCTCTCTTCCGAGTGCGTTTAGCAACCTGCTTGCCGCCGCCAAGCAGCTAGGCGGACACGCTGAGCTTACCCAGGTCGAAGTCCGCACCAAGCTGTAGCCTCGTCCGCATCACCTACCGCGACGACAGAATCGGCTCTAGATCACAAGTGCCGCCCGGTAGTAGCTCTTCGCGCGCGATGCCGCGAGTATCCGTGAATCCGACCCGAACCAGGCTGTCGCTCAGCGTCAAGCGGTAGCGCGTCTCGTCCAGCGGCTTGCCGTCGTAGTCGATTTGATACATCCCCAGCCAGTGCTGACGCTGACTAAGCGGAGCTGGCTTTTTCCCACCCAGAGATGCCAGCGCACTGGCCCGCACGCGAGGGTCGGCATCTACCACCGCCAGATTTCGCAGCCGCGCTTCCATCCCAGGCGAGCGGCTTGGCAGCGACGCCAGCAGCTGCGCACAGTTGGCACGCACACCTGGATCCTCGTCGGTCAGGCACTCTGCATCCGCTACGGTCGCGGCCCCCAACCGGGCCAGCGCCGCCACGGCATTGCTACGCACCGACGCCACCTGTCCATGCACTGCGTTTGGCAACACAGCCTGTCGCAGCGCAAAAATCGCCTGCTTGGCTTGGGCGGCCTCTTTGGGTAGCTGCGACAGCGCCCAAGCCGCTTCGGCCACCACCCGTGCATCTTGATCCTGCAGCAGCAAAGACACCAGCGTCGCAACCAGCGCGCTCACATCAGCGCCTGGCGTCGAGAGCAAAGCCCCAAACACCGCGGCGGCACGCAAGCGACGCAGAGGATCGCGGTGCTCCGCAAGCCGCAGCAGACGACGCGCCACAACAGGATCGCGCAGTGCCGCTAGTGCATCCAAGGCGTCCAGCGCCAGGCCCGCTTCTGGACTACCCGGCTCACCGCTGCTGAGTGCCAGATCCGTCAAGAGCTCGCGCGCTGCATCGGAGCCAGGGCGCTGAACTCGAACGACGCTGCCCAGGGCCGCCAAGACCTCGGGCCACGCAGCCTGATTGCCACGACCTTTGCGAACAGCTGTCACCAAAGCTGCCAGTACCGCAGATGGCACCTGACGAGCACCGGCACAGACCCGTCCTAGCGCCATGGCGGCAGCCCGTCGCACCCGCTGCTCACCTGCACCCTCTCGGAAGGTACTGATTACTGTCACCAGCGGCAGCATGACCTGCTCACCTGCGACCGTGGCGCCCGCATGACCACTGGCTTGACCTAGCGCCGTTGCTGCAGCCACACGCAGTGCGACGCTGGAAGCCTCAGCTGCAGTCCCAACGCCAGCCGGAGCCGTCAGGATCTGAACGAGCCGAGCCAGTGCCTGCTCCCCTCCCAAGTCGCCTAGCGCCTGGGTTGCTGTGACCGCAACTTCAAAGTCACTGTCGCGCGTGGCCTGCAGCAGTGCATCCAGCGCCCGCCGGTCCAGCAGTCCTGGCTGTCGCAGCGCCCGGACGGCATGTCGCCTGACCACCACGTCTTTGTCGGCCAGCAGACCTGCACATACCGCTGCACTGCTCTGATCCCCGACGACGGCCAGCGCATCCAGAAGCTGCTCACGGGGCAGACGCCCCCGCCACAGCTCCTCTATCAGTGCTTGGGTTAGCTCACGACGCTGCGGCTGGGAGGCAGTCTTTGCCAAGTCCCGCAGCAGTTCAACCAGCGCTGTCACTTCCTCTGCTGCAACCGCCGCACTCTGAGTGCCAGTGCCACCACGCAGCCGCTGCAGCACCGCGGGCAACACCTTAGCACCACTAGTAAGCAGCGACTCACGCGCCAGAGGCCGTAGCTCCGAGCGCTGGACACCACGGAGCAAAGACTCTAAGGCCAGGACCGAGGGCGCGCTCACCGTCGTTGACGTCGCTGCTGCCGCCGGCTCGCTTCCGTCCGGGGATATTGCCAGCTGTCCAAGCGCCGTTGCGGCGGCAGCTCGTAGTGGCAGCGGACCGCTCTCGAAGATCTCAACCAGCGCGGGCACTGCTGGAGCGAAGCGCAGACGACCTAGACACAGCACGGCTTGCTTACGCACTTCTTCCGTCGGGTCTCGCAGCATCCGCAGCGCCGCTTGGCCCACCGAGGAAGAACCCAGCTTCCCAAGGCTGGCCAGCGCCTCAGCCCGCACATCGCGCGCAGAGTCGGACAGCCGCCCCAGAACCGCAACCACCACGCGCGCTAACAGCTCCTTGGGCAGCGACAGACTACGCAGCTGCCCCAGCGCCGACACCGCGCCACGACGTACGCCCACATTTTCGTCTTCTACCCGCAGCAGCAGCGGACCTAGCAGCAGCGTCGCATCCGCGGTTGAAAACAAGCCTGCTTGTAGCAGTCGATCCAGCGCCCGCAGCACTTCTAGCCGCACTTCGAACTGCGTGTCTCCAAGCGCGCGACCTAGCTGAGCTGTGGCTCGGGTCAGCTGCTCTCGGGGAAGCGCTCCAAACTGACCCAGCGCATCGGCACAGGCGCTGCGCACACTGCTATCTGGATCACTGATGCAGTCGATCAGCAGCGGTGCAGCGTCGACAAGCACCAAAGGCCCCAGGCTCTTGGCAGCCCGCGCACGTACCCCCGGATCGCCGTCGCGCAGACGCTGCAGCAGGTGCGGACCCGAGACCTTGGCCGGCAAACCCTGCAAGCGCTCCGCTGCCTCTTGTCGGCGCGCGGCGTCGGGAGAGGTCAGCATCGCCCGCAGCTCCGCCGACAAGTCGCTGCCACCGCCATAAAGGTCTGCAGCGTGTGCCGACTGACCGCACAGGCTCCAAATGCTCAGGCTAAGCAGTAGTCCCAGCTTGGGGCGCAGCGGCGAATTGGAGATTAGAGGATTACGCACGTCGTGACTTTTATACTACCCATCGCCATTGCGACGCAGCATCTACACACGGCCCATGGCCCGCTACAGCTTACGCGCGGCGGCCAAGACGGCTGCGCGCTCGATCTGCTCACCCAAGCCACCGGAGCGAAAGTCAAAGCCATGGTCGGCCCCGGGAATACCCAACAGCTGCGCCTTGCGTCCCGCTGCCACCAGCGCATCGTACAGGCGCTGCGAGTGCAAGGGCTTGACCAAGATATCGTCCAAGCCATGCACCAAGATGGTCGCCGGGAAGCTGCCTGGCCGTTTGACCCAGGTCATCGGCGTCGCGCGCTGATAGTTGGTCAGATACTGCGCCGGTGACCCACCCAAAAACGCCGTCAGAGTATCGCGGCTATCGAGCAAGTCAGGCAGCGGCACATTGTCCCAGGCGTACACCATATCCGTCAGCGGGTAGATGCCCACCACCGTCTGAACGGGCAGCGCCTCCAGCTCGGCAGGTACGGCGCACGACGGCGGTATCGCAGCGTCCCCAGCCGAGTAGGCCGTAAGCAGCGCGATATGTCCGCCCGCCGAGCGCCCCAGGAGCATCGCGCGCCGAGGGTCGATGCCATAGCGCGCGCCTTGCTCTCGCAGCCGACCGAGTAGACATTTCACGTCGCTGATGGCCGCTGGGAACGGATGCTCTGGCGCCAGGCGGTAGCGCACGTCAAACACCGTTACACCTGCTGCAGCCAGCGCCGAGGAAATCTGCGGCACCTCGCCTTTGTCACCGCGCTGCCAGCTGCCGCCATGAATGACCAGCGCAAACGGACGCGGCAAATCTCCCGAGCCAGGATAAATATCCACCAGCAGCTCAGGACGCGAGGGCTCTGGCAGCACATCCTTTTGCACCGGCACCACGTAGTGAGGAGCCCCCGTCAGATACTCGCGAAAAGAAAAGCCTGTCTGCATCAGTGACAGCAGCGGCAGTGCCCCCACCAACGGTCGAACAGCCCAAATCAGTGCCGTAAACGACAGCCCGCGTACCCAGTGCGACCGAGCCAGCACCATCCCGGCCACCGCCAACACCGCGGCGACCAGCGTCAGCTCTTTGGCGACCAGCCGCGCCGTCCACAGACCGAAGGTCGGCATCGGCAGCAGCGCCAGCAGCGCGTGGGTCAGGCACAAGCCCAGCAGCACATAGCTTGCGATGGTTCGGACTCGACTCTCGGTCTTCGGCACAGTTTTACCTTACCATCCCCGGGGCCGCTTGTGGGCGTCGCTTACACGTCCCTGACCGCGCGCCGCAGTGCCCGCTGGCGACGCGTGACGCCGAAAGAACACTCGTGGTAGCGTGCGACGCCATGAGCGCGTATTTACAGAAGTTTTTGCGCAGCCTACTGATGGTTCCGCTGTCTGCAGGGCTGCTGCTCACCCTCTTAGCATGCAAGGAAGCGCCCCGCCCTGCCGCAGCGCCTCCTGAGCCGGTCGCTGTGCCCCAGCCGCCAGTACCCGAATGTACGCTGGCGACGCCGCTGGTGCCCGATGTGCCGGGTAGCCCCGGACACTTGATGCCCTCTGCCCGCAACCCAAACGGTGTCAGCGAACTTGCCGCCCTGATGCGCACCATGCAGACCGAGCTGACTGGAGTACGCGCCCTGGTCCAGCAGGGCCAAGCGCGCCCCAAGCTGCGGCCCCAGTTTGCCAAGATCCGCTGCTCGTGGCCGACGACGCCTTCGGATCGGGACGCCGCTTTTGATGCCAGCGCACAGAACTACCTGCAAGCCGTGTCGGCGCTGGATGAAGCGACCCCCGCGCAAGCCGCCACCGCTTTTGACCACGTACTATCCGCCTGTCGCACCTGTCATGAGCACACTTGCTCGGGAGCCATTGTCGCCATCGAAGCGCTGCGACTGCCCAAGCCCGTAGAGAAGACGCCCTAGCCCGCGCCGCCGCGCCTTTTTCAGCCACCGCCAGCCACAGAAAGCGCCAAACCGATGGCCGAGATTTTCCTTCAATCCCAAGGCAAGCTGCTGGTGCTGTTTCATGCGGTGGTGGCGACGGTGCTGTGGGGCGCATCCACCCACCACGCCATCATCGCTATCGGTCTAGTGCGCGCACGGCCAAGGCTGCGCTTGGCCCGCATCTATGCGGCCACCGCTCTGGGCGCTTACTTTGCAACCGTCTTGCTTGGCGCCCTGGCCTACCCGAGCTATCGCTACTACGTGCGCGGCCTGTACCTGGACCGTTACGCGGTGTGGGCCTCAAACCTGTTTGACATCAAAGAGAACTTCGCCGCCGTCGGACTGCCGCTGGTAATCGCGGCCTTCTTGCTCAGTCGAGTACTGACCCCCAAAAGTGAGCGCGGACTGCTCGTGGGCTACTTAGTCATGGTGCTGCTGCAGGCGGTCATCGTGTGGTTTAGCGTGCTCTCTGGTCTGCTGCTCACCATGGTGAAGGGGCTTCCGTAATGCCAAAAAGTCAGGCGCTGTACCTGCAGCTATGTGCCGCCACCGTCGCGTTTTGCCTAGTGTTTATGCTGCCCGCATTCGTGCCGATCTCGGTGCTTTGGTACTACCCGCTAGAACACCGCTGGGCCCTGCAGCTACGGGCAGAGGGACTGGCGATGGACTGGTTTGGGCGGCTGCTGTGGGCCTTGCTCGCAGGCGGCGCGGGCTTTGCGCTGGCCAAGCTGGGCACCCACTTCCGCAAGGCCGATGCGGGACAGCTGCTGGGAGTCTGGACCGCGTGGCTCGCGACCGCAGTCTTGCTGACCTTGGCGGTGTACTCCTACCAGCTGGCGCTGCGTCATCCAGTCCCCGCACCACTGCCGACTTGGTATCAGCCCAAGTAGGTCTAGCTGCGACAGCCCCAGGCAGCGCGCTGCGGTATTTAGGCGCGCCGCCTAGACCCGCAGCACGATTGACGATTTTTGGAAGAGGCAGGGCCCACCGCAACCGCAGGGAGCCGCCCGCCGAGAATCACGATCAAGATGCCAGCACAAGTTCGTCCCACTAATCACTTTGACCCCTGGGCCGCGCCACATGCCGCCCAAACCCACCACACTGAGCAGGCGCCACACGCAGGAGCGCTGGCGCAGAGCGCGCTTGCAGCCCTGCTACATGGGCAGCAAGCACCAGCGGCCCAGCTGGCCAAAAAAGCGCTCGGGGCCGCCGCCATCAAGCTGCTCTACGACGCGGCTGAGATGATTGCGGAGGCCTCCGGACTTGGCTCTCTGCATACCGGTGAAGGGGCCGCTGCCCCAGCCAGCCCAGCCCCGGCAGCCGTCGGAGCCGCGCACGCACCAGCCGAAGTAAAGTCCGAGCCTGCGGTGGGTGGGGCAGCCGTCAGCGCGCTACTGAAAGCTGCCGATGGCGGCAAAGCGCCCGCGCAAGAGAATACGGGCCCAGTTCAGCAAGCAGCCGCTCCGGTCGCCGCCGTGGCCGCGCAGTTGGCAGACACACCGCCAGCCGCTGAGCAAGTCGCTCCCAAGGAGCAATCCGCAGGGCTCCTGGCCCAGGTCGCCACCGCTGCCGTCAAGGACACCGGTGCTGCTGCCGCCAACGCCGGTCTACAGCCAGCAGCCCAGCAGCCGGTCGCCGCCCCTCCTACTGCTGAGCAGGCCGCTCCAGCCCCCACCCATGCCCCAGAAGCGGTCCCTGGAGCGGGCGTTGATACCGGTGCGATTCCCTCGTCTGTGCAAGCCCCAGGCAGCACCCCAGCAGCAGAGCCCGCGAAAGCAGCCGACTGGCACGGCGTCCTCACGGGCGGCGGAGTGCTCAAGTCCGGTGACTCTGGGGCCGCGGTTCAGTCGCTGCAAAGTCAGCTGCGCACCGCTGGCTTCCCGGTTCCTCTAACCGGCACCTACGACGCGGCCACCCTCGAGGCGGTCAAGAAGTTCCAGGAGACCTACCACATCCAGACCACCGGCATGATCGGCGCGCAGACCAGCAATGGCCTGGAAGAAGTCGTGGCCTGGCGCGGCGTGCAGAGCGGCAAGCACATCCTCAACCCCGGCGACAGCGGCCCGGCGGTCTTGATGCTGCAGCGCGAGCTGTTGCGGGCGGGCAAGCCCATCAAGCTGACCGGCATCTACGACAAGCAGACCCGCGCCCAGGTCAACGAAGTGCAGAGC
>JAGNNG010000397.1 GCA_017990795.1 Deltaproteobacteria bacterium | reverse complement strand
GGTCTCAATCAGCACCGCGGTCTGCACCGTCATGTGCAAGCAGCCAGCAATGCGCGCACCCGTAAGCGGCTTGCTTTGTCCATATTCCTTGCGCAATGCCATAAGCCCCGGCATTTCGCTTTCTGCGATATCAATTTCTTTACGACCCCAGTCGGCCAGCGAGAGGTCTTTTACTTTATACGGCAGGGTAGTACGTGCATCATTAGCCATGTTAAGCTCCTTTGGGTGTCGATTTCTTACGTGGTTTATTGTGATTGGCAGATATCAATGTAGATGATTCTGATTTAGACATTTGTTCATGTTCTGATTTGCTGCAAGCTAGCTGCTCTGGCTTTGAGGTATGGCCTTGTTCTGGGCGGGTTGCGGACAAGATCAGCCATGGTAAGTGTCGATCTGGACCGGTGCCGTGCAGCGAGGAAGGGACCGCGTGAATGCGGATACTGCTTGCGACAAATCCGGCGCGCTCGGTCAGCTCGCGTAGCTCATGTTCTTCAAAGCCCAGCCACAGGTCGGCGCGCTCGCGCATGGTCTCATCGGTGTGATGGGCGTAGTCGAGCAGGAGCAGGGTGCCTCCTGGAGCGCACAGCGCCATTAGCTCAGAGAGCAGGCGTGCTGGCTTGGGGGCATGGTGCAGCAGCCGTGCAGCAAACACGACATCGGCACCACCTGTTGCACCGTCGGGCTGGGCTCTCACTGCTCGGAGGACTTCCGCGCTCGCTAGCTCTCCTTGGATGAGCTGCACGTGGTCATAGCCACGTCGGGCAACGCGTGCCCGCGCTGCTTCCAACTGGACTGCTGAGCGGTCGATGGCGACAACACGCTGAAACAGCGGCGCCAGCACATCCAGCAGACTGCCGTCACCGGTCCCGGCATCGACCGCCAGCGTGCGACGGGGCAGAAGCACGCTGAGTGCCAGCAGGTAAGCGCCCAGCTCTCCTGGCTGCGCCTGCTGTGCCTCTGGCCGAGCGGTCTCAAAATACTCGCGCGTGAGAGCGTCGCGGGCGCGGATAACCTCGCTGACTCTGGCTAGGCTGCCATCGCTGTGACACTGCGCCTGTCCGCTCAGCAGGGCATCTTGCACCACCGCATCATCGCTACCGAGGGTGCGCAGCAGCGTGCGGGTGCCCTGTTTGCGCATCACAATCAGCCCAACCTGCTTCAGCGGCGCAGCATGTCGGGAGACGTTGGGCTGACTTTCCCCCAAAAGCTCGGCAAGCTCGCCGATCGACAGCTCTTCTTCAGCGCACAGTGCCAGTAGTCGCAGTCGCAGCGGCTCGGAGAGCACACGAAATAGCTCACAGCGCTGGGCGGGGAGCTGCGGGCTCGCCTCGGCAGCTGCAGCTGTCGCACTGGGTTCAGGCACCTTAAACACAATTCACGTATATACAAATATACGTATGGATGCAAGCTCACTTTATGCCTGCTGCGGCTAACGTGGCTCGCACGCTGCTATTTCAGCGCGACATTTTCTACGCAGCGCAAGCAGTAGGTCTACGCCCAGTGCATCGAGCTGCGTACGCATACCAAAAATGCTGCGACAGTGCCGAGAGTCCCTGTCGCGCCAGCATTATCGGCAGCGTGTTACCGGCAGGTCGCGACCGACATCTCCGTCGGGACTGACCGCCTTTAGCTTGACCAGGCCGCGGACTTCCACCTGGCGGATACGCTCCCGCGTCAGGTTTAGGATCTCGCCCACCTCTTCCAGCGTGATGCCGCCGCGATCCGCAACATCCAGCGAGCAGGTGTCTTTCATGTCCGAGACCTCAAGGTCCGGGAAGTTCAGCTTGATGCTGCCCGTCTCTTGGTTCACGTCCAGGTACAGGTGATGCTTGCACGACACCCACGGGCAGGGGCGCTGGCCTCCGGCGCAGTCTCCTCGCGACTGCGGACGGTCGGCGTCGCTAATCACTGGCAGCAGTGCCGCTTGGCGCAGCTCTTCCTTGGTCAGTCGGCGCGGCGCGATCGTCTTGCTGCGCGAGCGCTTCTTGTGCGGTCGCACTTTCCGACTGAGCTCTGGCGTCACCGTGTCGGCGCTGCTGGCCGCTTCATTGCCGGGCGATGCGGGCTGCGCGTCCGGCGATTCTGTTCCCTCGTACATACTACTCCTCCCAATGGTGCAAAAAGGTCCCACCCGCGACGATCCTCCCCGAGGACCTCAGGTGCTACAAAAGCTCGTCGACGCCGCTCTTGGCGCCGGTACCAAACGCGCGCTCTCGGGCCGCACGCTCTAATGGAGAAACCAGCTGACGCTCAAGCGACTCGACTTGCGCTACCAAGTCGCTGGTCAGCTTGCGCAGTGCCGTGATTTCGCGACCGATGGCGCGCTTGCGCTCGGTCGTAAACTTGCCGGCGGAGAGCTCCTGCTCAAAGCCATCAAGCAGCTGCGTAATGCTGCGCTGCAAGACTTCAATCTCGTCGGTAAAGCGCAAAAATGAGCGCTGAATATCCTCGATGGTGTAGTGCGCGGCCATCATCTGCTTGATGACGTTGATGCGGCGCACCGTCGACGCTGGGTACACCCCCATCGAGCCTTGGTGCTTGCCCTTGCGACCCACGCGCCGACTTCGCCCAAGCAGGCCAAGCTGCACATACTTGCGAAAAGAGGCCTCCGAGAGGTGGACGCTGTGTCCGATGAAGGCATCGATGACCTGCGCCAGCGTCAGCCCATCGGGGTAGGTCGTCTCAATCCGAATCAGGTCTGCTTCATCCAAAAACTTGCTCTCGGCTGGGGCCGCAGTCTTGTCGCGACGCGAGCCAGCCACCAGCGATTCTTTAAGTCCACGAGAGCTGCTGCTGACCGAGCGCTTTCGCGCTGCATTGGTTCCGGTCTTGCCTGCTGCTTTTGGAGTTCCGCGCATGTTCATGTTTTTCGTTGTCCGCTTGGTTTATCGCCTGACTACCTAGTCGCTGACTTGCTGTGCCGTGAGGCCGCTTAAGCCGCGCCTATCCCCACCTACGAAAACCTCAAACTGCTCTTGGCTGGTCGTCTCGGTCTTTGAATCGTGCGGTCTTGAGCGGGCTGCTTTGTGCTCTTCGCATCGCGTGGACCCAGAGAGAGACATTCACCATCAAAGTAAGTTGAGTGTATTCCACTGAATAGAATCGCGGCAAGCGAAAAGTACGAAGAAATCCGCACGTTTAAGGACTGAACACAGGAACAGATTTGGTGGTATTGGGGAACGCCAGAAA
>JAGNNG010000396.1 GCA_017990795.1 Deltaproteobacteria bacterium | reverse complement strand
TTCCGCGCCACCCTGCTTCCCGAGCTGCTGAAGTTCTGTCGTCGCGTCCGTCGCTACGGTGGTCCCGAGGGCGTCCTAACGCACTGGCTTGGCCTCGGCAAAGCCCCGCGCGCGGGAGAGCTCTTCGACGTGATGACAACCTTGGCCAACGCTGCAGCCTACAGCCCCGACGACTCTAAGCTAGGTTTTGCGCTACCGATTGACCCCGAGACAGCCACCCTAGATGAAGCCGTCTTTGCGCGCTGGCTGCGCTTTGATCCCGTCGAGGTCTGCGGCGAGCAGCCATACCTAGCGGCCCTGCAAAAGCAGCGCCTAATCTTCCTGGATGCCGGCACCCGCGACGAGTACTACCTGGACCTCGCCACTCGCAAGCTGGCCTCTCGGCTGCGTGGCTTGGGAGTTTCCGTCCAGCATGAAGAGTTTGACGACGGCCACATGAACACGGCCTACCGCTTTGACCGCAGCTTACCCTTGTTGATGCGCGCAATTGCGCCGGCTTGACGGCGCCGAACCTCTTGGCTACCTGAAGCTAGCTTCGTGAATCACTTGCAGAATTTTGGGCTGCGACGGAACGCGGCCAGCCTCCGCGCACGGTCATGAGACAATTGGCCCCCAAGCCAACGCCGCATCGCGCACTTACTACCGTCGCGGTGTGATTGTCCGCTGGCAACCACTCATAGTAAGTTTCACCCGCCGATGAGAATCCACAGTCAAAGCCCCACTCCGCTGAGCCAATCCGACGAGCTGCGCAACCTGACCTATCGGTTTGTGCGGCACCTGCCCGTGGCCATCTTCCTCGGGGTGCTGTGCGCACTGGGCGGCTTGCTTTATGCGCAGCGCTATCGACCGGCATTTCACAGCGAGGCACAGGTCCGCGTCGGCGACGAGCTAGATGCACGCTCGATCCCCGGACAGCGTGAAGATCAAAGCGAGCTGGCGGATCTGCCCGACAACTTGGCTAGCGCCTTTCGCGCCCGTATCGTCGTGGACAGCAAGCTCAAAGCCCTGCTTGCGCAGCTGGCCATGCGACCCCAGCTCTCTCACCTGGCCGAGCTACGGACCCCGACCGGACAGAGCGAGCTGGCCGAGCACATCAAGCGTCAGCTGCTAGTCGAGCCGGTCACGCGCCGCATCTTCAAGCTGAGCTACGACGCCAAAGATCCCGACCTGGCGCAGCAGGTGGTCCAGGCGCTGGCGGAGCTGGGCGTAAATGACGTGATTCAGCAGCGCACGCAGACCACCGCTAGGGCCAGCGCATTTTTGAGCGAAGAGACCGAGCGCGCCCGCCAGCGCATGCTCGACGCTGAGACCCAGGTCGTAAACTTTGTGCGCACGCATCCCAAGCTGCTGGTCACGATGTCTGGCACCGACCGCAACAAGCTGGGTCTGCAAGGTGCCGACAAGCTGCTGGCCACAGGCCGCGCCGCCAAAGCCGCACCGACGCCCCTGAAAGAACTTGAAGCCAGCGCGAACTCGCCCGAGGCGATGACGCTGCTGACGCAAAAGTCTGCCCTCGAAGCGCAGGTGTCGCAGATCGAGGCCGGGCAGAGGCTGGACCCAGTACAACAAAAGCTGTCGGAAGCCGAGCGGGTTCAGCAGCAAATCGCCGACCTAAAGACGCAGGGCTATACCGCTGAGTATCCGGAGTTTCGTCGCCTCAGCAGTGACCTGGAGCGCATCCAGCAAGAGGTCCGCGACCTGCGCCGCAAAAAAGATCCGCGCCTAGCCGAAGACATGATGAGCCTGAACCAGGCCCGAGCGCAGATTGCCGCCATCGACCGTCAGCTGGCGATGGTACGGCGCAAGCTCGCGGGCTCGGGCAAGCTGCTGCGACCCGACGACCAAGCGCTGCCCGCCGAGGCAGAGTATGCGCGCTTTTATCGCGACCTCGAGAATGCTCGCACCGCGTACGAGAAGCTGCGTGAGCGTGAGCAGGATGCCCAGATCAGCGAGCAGCTCAGCAAAGTGGCGAGCAACCCGGCGGCGCGCATTGAAGATCCGGCGCAGCGTCCGCTGGGACCACGCGGCGTCAGTCGCAAGATGATGACCGCGCTGTGTATCGCCATTGGGCTGATGCTCGGCGGCGTCTATGGCGTGGGTCGCGCCGCCACCGATGCACATATCTACACCGTGTTTGATCTTTCACGCAGCAGCCGCTTGCCGGTGCTGGGACGACTGACCTCGCCGCGCAAGGATGGCACCGACCACGCGTTTGACTTCCACCAGCCAGAGGTGGTGCCAGCGCTGCCGCAAAACAATCGAGCGCTGCCCGCAGTGCCGCAGCTGCTGACTCTGCGACGCGCCGTACGCCAGCCAGTCAGCCAGACGCGCGCCAACCAGCCAGCGCTGCAGCCCTCCGCCCTCTCGCAAGGCAAAGTGAGCTTGTCGGGTGGAATCGATGCAGGAGCGCTGCCACCAAGCTCCGCAGAGGGCGTCGCCAGCCAGAGCTCACCGCTTCCTGATGAGTACGTGGTGCTGTATGAGCAGGACCTGCTTAGCTCTGCATCAGCCAGCTCGGCCAGTGAAGGCCGCGCCCAGAGCAGCGAGTCGCAAGCGCCGTCGAGCAAGAGTGGCGGCATCCACTTGGCAGGACTGGGCTACCGAATCCGCCTGTGTGAGCTGCCCAAGAATCCGCCTCCAGAGCTGACGCTGCTGGCCGCGCCCCAGGGTGCTCGCGCCGAGCAGCTACGCCTTCTGCGCTGCCGCTTGGAAGAACAGCAAGATCCGCGTGTGCTGCTGTTTACAAGTGCCAAGCCCGGCGAAGGCAAGACGCTGTGCGCCGCCAACCTAGCGCTGGCTTATGCCGAAGGCGGTGGTGCCAAAGTGGTACTGGTCGATGCGCACTTAAGCAGCGGCAAGCTGTCCAAGCTCCTAGGTGCCGTCGCTCCGAGCCCAGGTGCCGGAGAGTCAGCCAAAACCAAAGGTCGCGACTCCAAGCGCTCGCCGACAGCGCAGGCTGCGGAGCCGACCCATCTGGCCGGTGGCTGTCCTGAAGTCCTGCAGCTGCAGCCCAACCTGTTCCTCGTGCCCGCAAGCTCACTGGGCGCCGCCGCCAGCCGCGCCGAGATCCTGCGCTCGCCCGCTTTTGCCAAGCTGCTCTCCGACCTGCGCGAGTCGTTTGACTATGTACTCATCGATACCCCGGCGATCTCTGAGGCTGCCGACGCCAAGCTGGTGCTGCGCTACGCCGATGCAGGGC
>JAGNNG010000013.1 GCA_017990795.1 Deltaproteobacteria bacterium | reverse complement strand
TAGATGATCTTGCGCTTGCCTTCCTCGATGTCATCCAGGGTCTTGTTCGTCTCTTTGGTGGTCAGCGTCGAGTCGAGCCGCGCCGCGACCACGCCTGTGCGCCGCAGCTTCTGCTCTTGATCGCGCATCAGCGCCAGCAGCGGCGACACCACCACCGTCACACCGGGCAGCTCAAAGGCCGTTAGCTGATAGATCAGCGACTTGCCCGCGCCGGTCGGCATGATGCCCATCACGTCGCGACCTTCGACCAGCCCCCGGATGGCGTCCTCTTGGCCGGGGCGGAAGCCGTTTAGACCAAACTGCCGCTGCAGGCGACGATAGATCCGCCGCATGATGGGGTTTTTTTCGTTCTCCAGCGCCGGCATCTCGGTCACTGGATTGGTCGAAGGCGGCGTCGGCTTGCCTCCTCGCACCACGGGAGCCCCCCCCGGAGCCACCACTGACCGCGCCGGCTTGGCGTCGCGCTTGCCAGGCTTGGCCACTACCGGTGCGGGCACGCCCAGCTCGGGGCCCCGTAGCGCAGGCGAGCGGTCATCCGGAGTCGACCAAAACTCAATCGCGGCGGGCAATAGCGGATACAGGTCCGCAGGTGGCTGCGACAGCCCGGCCAGCAGTTGCATCCCAAAGTCCACTCGCAGCTCGGCGGTAATCGGAGCCGGCGGCTCAGCGAGTGCCACCGCTGGAGCAGCAGCACCGCTCGACTCTCCTGCCGCTATGGCTGCAGGCGGCACCGTCCCAGTTACGCTGGCGGCGGGCGGCTCGCTCCACCGCAGCGGCTCACACTCGGGCAGCGTCAGATCGGCCCAGAAGGTGACAAAGGACTCAAGGGCCAGGGGAGCTGGAGGAGCAAGGCCGGCAGCAGGCTCACTGTCTGCCCACAGCAAGGCGTCACGACTGCTGCTACTTACATCCGTCGATTGGCCGTGCAGCGCGCCATCAGCCAGCGACGATAAAGAAGGAACGGTGGGTTCTAGCATTCGATGTCTTTTGCCAGGTACCGCGCCTGCCGCCGTCCATATCCACAGCGGAGCTCGGGCCTATACGGCTTCCTATGAGTGTCAACCGATGAAGCGCAGCCACTTGTCCTACGGGCCAAGCGTAGCAAGCACCGACGTGTGAACCCGCTGACGTTGCTCTTAGCGAGCAGGCGACCCTGCAAGCGCCCCAGCAAACGACAACGAAATGAACCCACGTAACAGCACCACACACTACTACTACGCAGCTTGCAATAACACGCCTACCGATTGCTGCAAAGCCCACAGCGCTTGTCACCAAAAATCTTGAGGCGCGCTGCCAAGTTCCATCACCCGCCAAGCGGCACTAGAGACAGCGACTCACCCTTCTTTTAGCTGCCTTTAGGCACCCGAAACATCGATTCACCCTTCTTTTGGCTGCCTTTAGGCACCCCGGACATAGATTTTTCCATCTTTTGCCTGCCTTTTGGCACCCAGGACATAGATTTTTCTATCTCTTGCCTGCCTTTTGGCACCCAGGACATAGATTTTTCTATCTCTTGCCTGCCTTTTGGCACCCAGGACATAGATTTTTCTATCTCTTGCCTGCCTTTTGGCACCCAGGACATAGATTTTCCCATGTTCAATCCGAGATTTTTCGCCCCAAGCATGAACGCATCCTTCCAATTCCGAGATTTCTCGGCCTGGGTGATGCGCTGGTCTTGGCTTGGCTGGGCTTTGGCTAAGGTAGGGTCGAGAAGAGGCCCGTGAGCAGGGGGCGAAGGCGACTGAGCAGCGGCGGGAGAGGCTAAGGAACCACGGCGATGGCGTCGATCTCGACCAGGGCTCCGCGCGGTAGAGCGGCGGCCTGGATGGTGACGCGAGCAGGCGGGGCGCTGGGGAAGTAGCGGCCATAGATGCCGTTTACGACCGCAAAGTCGGCCAGGCTGGCCAAAAAGATCGTCGTCCGCGCCACGTGCGAGAAGTCACAGCCAGCAGCGCGCAGCACCGCCTCCAGGTTTTTCATCACCTGCTCGGTCTGCGTCGCGATGTCCTCCCCGACTAGCTGCCCCGTCACCGGAGAGAGCGGAATCTGCCCCGAGCAGAACACCAGCCGCCCCGAGGGCACCACGATGGCCTGCGAGTAAGGCCCAATTGCCGCCGGGGCCTCAGAAGTTGCAATCACAGTACGTTCACCTGACATCACCACTCGCTCCAATCTCCGCCCGTGCTGGCGGCGAGTCTTCGCTAAAAGCCCGAGACAAACATCCAGCGGTTGTTCTCGCGAATCAGCTCTAGGCGCTTGTCGTTTTGACGACGCTCCCACTTCTCGCCCATCTCGGTCATAAGCTGGAAGCTGATGTCGTAGCGGATGTCGACGGTGGCGCGCTCGCCTTCGACGTTGACGTAGCGGTAGCGGACCAGATAGCGCAGCCAGCGCAGGGCGCCCAGGCGCTGCTCCAGCACTCGCTTTAGGCCCGGATACCCGTAGTCATCGGCGCCCGACGGGGTCCCCGAGTCTTCGTAATAGTTCGGGTGGGCCAGGCTTAGCAGCTTGCTGGCGTCGCGCTGCTCCATGGCGATGCGGTACTCCTCGACGCGGTTCACGATGTCCCGATTCTGCGGAGTATCCGAGACCTTGGTCCCCGGGATCAGGTTCACCGTGGCGCAGCCAGACAGCGAGCAAGCAGCCAGCACCAAGGGCAGCAGGCCCACGCGCATCACCCACGCCGATGCCCGACGGTAACTAGCAGCCCAGCGGAGAGTGGGGACTTTTTTCAAAGCGGAATCTGGCCACATCCTGAGGATCCTTTTTCTGCACGCGCCCGAAGGAAAGTAGAAGGAAGGTAACGGGTCTGGGCCCAGAGTTTTGCAAGTCGGGTGCCAGCATCCAGGTCGCCGCGCAAGGTCTACGGCCACGCAGCGAGAGGTGTGTGATTTGTCAACAGTTCCGCCGCTGAGCGACCGGCAGCAGGCCCGCTTGGGAGCCCGACTGCCTGTGGCTTCTGCGCCGCTAGACCCAAGACTCCGCTGCCAACTTGGCAGACAGAGCGACCCGGCGCGTGACAAGTTGCCAACGCGTCTGCGCACCGGGCAGATGCGGGTCGGCTACGGCAAGATCGACAGCAGTTCGACGTCGAACACCAGCATGCCAGCGGGAGCACCACCCTTGGGCTGATCGCCATAGGCCAGCTTGCCGGGAATCCAGAAGCGGGTCTTTTCGCCTTCGACCATCAGCTGCACGCCCTCGGTCCAGCCGGGGATCACTTCGTTGAGCGGAAACACGATCGGCTCCCCGCGCACCACCGAGCTGTCAAACATCTTGCCGTCGCTCGACTGCCAGCCCGAGTAGTGGACCTTGACCTGGCTGGTCGCCGACGGGTGCTTGGTGCCGGTGCCCTTCTGCAGCACGCGATAGGCCAGACCCGACGCGGTCTTTTTGGCCTCTTTGGGAGCAGCAGCGACATCGACCGGGGTCTTGGGTGCCTGCTGGATGCTGACTAGCTCGACATCAAATACCAGCGTGCCAAAAGGTCCGCCGGGACGACGTGGCGTGTCACCGTAGGCCAGGTCGGCTGGGATCCAGAAACGGCGCTTCTCACCGACGGTCATTAGCTGCAGACCCTCGGTCCAGCCCTTGATGACGCGGTTTAGTGGGAACTTGGCCGTCTGACCGCGCTTGACCGAGCTGTCAAACATCTTGCCGTTGGTCATCCACCCCGAGTAGTGAACTTCGACGGTATCTTCTGCTGCTGGATGCTCTTTACCGGTACCGGCCTTTAGCACTTTGGAAGCAAGGCCGCTGGCGGTCTTGGCCGCATCTGCCGGGGCAGCAGCGACATCGCTTGGCGCAGGCAGGTCCCCAGGCTCAGGAGCACTTGGGTCCACGACCGGAGGCTTGGCTGCTGGCGGTGCCGCCGGAGGGGCACTAGCGACGGGCGGCGTCGCAGCGGGGGTCGTGCTGGCCGCTGGACTTTTCCCCTCGGTGCCACTTGGGCAGCCAGTCAAGAGCACTCCGGCTGCAAGGGAAAAGGTCGTAACGCCGCAAAGGCCAAGGATCAAACCAAAAGACTGTCGAGAACGAGACGTTTGCATGCGCGGCACTTTACTTTCACAGCAGCGCCATTGCAACGGTGCAGGCAAGCCCAGGTGTGCGGAAAAAGCAGGGTCTACTCAGTCCACAGGCCCGCAGGTACGCGCTGGGTCTGCTTAACGACTACCTGCGGCAGTGGACGCACCGACCGCGCCATCGCCAAGAGCGCCTGCTGATGCGCCGAGATATGCGCCTGCGACTGGCAGTCTAGACGCATCAAGTAAGTATAAGTCTCATCCTGGTAGCAGACGACGCAGCGGAAGACGCGGACGCGCATCGTCGTTTGCAAGATCGAGTACCACTGACGGCCATGCAGCCCAAAGTCGGACGAGATCGGATCGGGTCCATACTCTTGCTCGACGGACAGGCCGCTCTCAGTGTCTTCTTTGACCAGCGCTGTGTAGTGGGCCAGCAGCGACCGCCGCGTCGGCTCAGCTGGAGGCACCGTCAGCACGGAAGAAATCTTGGGGGTCTCTGGCGCGTAGTAGAAGCCAGCCAGCCCGCGCCCAAGCGCCAGCCAGTCCGCCGGTGGCGTGTACAGATAGCGACGGCGACGAGCACCTAGCTGCAGCACATCAGACTCCAGCAGACTGATGGCCAGCCGCTGCAGCACTTCGCGACGCTCTGGTCGGGGAATCAGCACATCCAGCTCGGTGCCAAAGTCCTCCGCAAACACCGAGCCGATCAGGCGCTGCGCAGGCTGCCCTTGATAGGTTCCCGAGAGCGCCAGCAGCGCTGCATATTCCCCCTCAGCCGTCTGCACCGGAATGGGCGCTTCTATGACCCCGGGCACAAAGTCTGGGTCCGCGGCTAGCACACCACGCAGGACATCACTTAAACGGCGGGCCGGAGCAGTGCGCTCACGATAGCGAATGACCCCGGCCCGTGGACCCAGAGTAGCCGGTGGCAAAAAGACGGTGTAGTCGCCACTGAGCCTGCTGGTCCAAGTCGGTGGGCATGGTATCATGCGACGATTATATCCAAATGAAGCTCGTCCTGGATGTACCACCTGATTGGCACGTCGCTCGGCTCGCCGATGGCAGGCTGCGCTATATCGTACCGGGCTTCACGCAAGCAGCCCCGGACCTGTTTTTGCTGGTTCGCGAAGAGATGCCGCTGCCCCTCGACACCGGCAGCTGGGCAGACACTGCTTTTTCCTACCAGCTAGAGCCAGGCCGCAAGCTGCAGATCGTCAGCAACATTGAGCTTCAGACCCACCACGGCTGGCCTGCGAGCTTGGTGTCCAGCCAAGTCCTGGATGCCTCGGGGCAACAGGTAGCAGGACGCATCGGAGCGCTGTACCGATTCCTGCACTTTGGCGCAGAAGCGATCTGGATCTCATACGACCGAGCGCGCTTTATGAGCCTTCGGCAGCAGCTCCTCGACTTACTTGCCACAGGTCGCCCAGACTGGAAGAGCACTGAGGTACCCTCGCTCCACCACCTGATCTCGCCCGACTAGCAGTCCCCCGACACTACGTGCGATAAATCAGGCAGAAGCTCAGCCGCCTGCTTCGCCCTTGAGCGCTTCGGCTTGGTAGTACGTCCGCAGCGCATCGATCACTTCCTGGATGTCACCATCCATGATCTTGGGCAGGTTGTGCTTCGTCAGCCCAATGCGGTGATCAGTGAGGCGATCCTGCGGATAGTTATACGTGCGGATCTTTTCGGAGCGGTCACCAGTCTTCACCTGGGCCCGTCGCGCATCGCGCTCGGCAGACTCTTGCTTCTCGCGCTCGATCTCCAGCAGCTTGGAGCGCAAGATTCGCATCGCTGTCGATCGATTCTTGTGCTGCGACTTTTCCTGCTGACAGCGCACGATGATACCGCTGGGGATGTGCATGATCTGGACGGCAGAGTCAGTGGTGTTAACCGACTGCCCGCCCGGACCACCAGAGCGCATCACTTCGATACGCAGGTCCTTGTCCTCGATCTTCACGTCTACTTCCTCGGCTTCAGGAAGTACGACCACCGTCGCTGCCGAGGTATGAATTCGGCCTTGCGCTTCGGTCTCGGGCACCCGCTGTACGCGATGCACCCCGGACTCGTACTTCAGCTCCGAGAAGACCTTGCCACCTGGCGGAGCCGTGATCATGGCGACCACTTCTTTGAGCCCGCCACCTCCCGACTCGGAGATATTTAGGATCTCAACGTTCCAGCGCTTGCGCTCTGCGTAGCGGATGTACATCCGGAACAAGTCGCGAGCAAACAGCGCCGCCTCGTCGCCACCAGTACCGGCCCGAAGCTCCAGCACGATGTTCTTGCTGTCATTTACATCTTTGGGCAAAAGCAGGATGCGCAGCTTGTCTTCAGCTTCAGTGCGAAGCGTCGTCAGTCGCGTTTCCTCTTCCCGAGCCATCGCCCGCATCTCGGGATCGCTCTCCCGGAGCAGCGACGCATTTTCCCCAAGGTCATGCAGGATTTGGCGCAGCTGGCGGTAGGTCGAGACCAGCTCCTCAATTTCCGCGCGCTCCTTGGCCAGCTTCTGGAAAGCGTTTTGCTTTGCCAGAACTTCTGGGTCGGCGAGCTGGATCTCCAGCTCTTGGTACCGAACCTCTACTTCAGCTAGCTTGTCGAACATTGACATGAGGAGCGCGCGAGGAAATTAGGCTTTGGCAGGAGCAGCAGCTTTGGCTGCTTTCTTCTCGGCTTTGGCGGCAACAACTTTTTCGGCCTTCTCAGCAGCGGCCTTGGCAGGTCGCTCGCTGGCATCCGAGGAAGGTGCGCCAGCCTTGAGCTGGTAGCGCTTCTGGAAGCGCTCGATGCGGCCAGCGGTATCCATCAGCTTCTGACGACCCGTGAAGAACGGGTGACAGTTCTTGCAAATTTCAACGGCGAAGGAGCCGCGCGTCGAAGCAGTTTCATGGATCGCGCCACATGCACAAGTGATGGTGGCAAGTTCGTAGTTAGGGTGAATCCCAGCTTTGGCCATGGTGCAGTTTTCCTTGGGAACACGAGGGGCACACGCGTGCCCGGTGAAAATGAGATTGCCTTATTTATCCCCTCTTTACTTAGAGTGCAAGCGGCATTTCCGCCGCAGGCCTTCACAAGTTGAGAGAAACGGCAGACCGCAGCCAGGCTACACCGAGGTCGTGCGCAGAAAATGCCCGGTCAGCTCTTCAATGAGCTTTACCAGCGGTTTGGGGTCAGCAGCTAGCGACTGCGTACGCGCCAGAGCCTGCTCGATCAGTGCCTGCATCCGGGCGCGAGTACGCTGCTCCCCCGATGCAACCACCGCGTTGGGACGTCCGAGGTCTGCATCTCGACGCACGGGTTTGCCAGCTGCTGCTTCACTGCCACAGGTGTCGCAAAGATCATCAGCTAGCTGGTACGCGAGCCCCAGACACTGACCGACTTCGCCCCAAGCAGAGGCGTCAGTTGCCCCTGCAGCCGTGGCTCCCGCTTCTGCAGCCAGGCGAAATAGCGCCGCCGTCTTCATCGCGTGATAGCGGTCGATGAGCTCTGGTAGCTCATGCTGGCCGCTGGGACTTGGAACGGCAGCACTTTCCGGTGCGTCGTTTTTGAGCGCGGGCAGACCGTGCTGCTCCAAGCTCTGCCCACCGATAATCCCCTCCATCGAGCCTGTGGCCTGACCCAGCAGCTTTACGATCCGCAGCGCCCGCCGAGCCAAGCGCGGTGGCGTCTCAGCCAGAAGCTCGAACGCGCGCGCGAGGAGAGCGTCGCCAGCCAAGACCGCCAGCGGCTCACCGAACAGCGCGTGTACCGTCGGGATGCCTCGGCGCTGCATCGCATCGTCAAAGCACGGCAAGTCATCGTGTACCAGCGACGCGGAATGAATGAGCTCAATTGCGCAGCCTGCGTGCAGCGCCAACTCCATCTCGGCCTCGCCTGCGGCACAGGCAGCCGCGACAGTCACCAAGATCCGAGGCCGAATGCGCTTCCCTGCTGGGAAGACCGCATGTCGCATCGCACGATGCAGCGACTGTGGCGCCGCGTCCGTGCTCGGCAAGAGCGCGCTCAGTCGCTCTTCGATCGGATCAGCCGGTGCAGGTGCGGGGCTGGCTGGTGCTGTCGGATTCATCCCAATGCTCCTCGAAATCGGGGGTACACGAAGTTCATTTGTCTGTGTCAGGTTGGATGTTGATTGCTCTACTAACGCTTCGAGTGCGCAAATAATGTTGCATTTTCCACGGCTTGAGCAGGGGACAGTGTGGGAAAAGATGCCGCGCCAGTAGTTTCCGATTGGTGAAAGGGGCTCGCCAGCTGATTGCTACGGCGCACCCAGCATGCTATGCAGCGGGCCGTATGACATCTCTCTCCTCTAATGAAGAACGATCTGGTGGTGAGCCGCGCAGTGCCATGGCTGCCCGTGAGGCCGCCTCCCAGACCGACGCTAGTGCGCCCCAGTCAGCCGGTGACGCCGCCGCTTTCCGTGCTGGCTTTGTTGCGATCTTGGGTCGCCCCAATGTGGGCAAGTCCACGCTCCTCAATCAGCTGCTGGGTGAAAAGCTGGCGATCGTCAGCCCGAAACCTCAGACCACGCGGAACCGCTTGCTCGGGATCAAAAACGCCGAGAACGCGCAGCTGGCTCTTGTTGATACGCCCGGCATCCATCGCGTAAGCGGCCAAGGTCGCACGCTGCTCAATCGCTTTATGGTGGAAGAAGCGCTGACGGCCCTTGCGGATGTGGATGTGGTGGTACTAGTCACCGACCTTAAGCGTGCCCCCGACTTGACCAAGAAAAGACGGGCCGAGCGCGAGGCCAAGGCCGAGAAAGAAGCGGCTATAGCGACAGCGATTGAAAATGGCCAAGTGCCGCCATCCAATGCCGAAGCCCCCGTCGCTGAGGATCCACTTCGCGAAGCCGCAGAGACGGTTGCCGAGCTGATGGACCCGGGCGATCGATTCGTAGTGCAGCAGCTACAGCGCAGTGGCAAGCCGATGGTGCTGGCGATCAACAAGATCGACCTCCTGAAGGAAAAGCACCTGATGTTGCCGCTGATTCAGCAGTGGGAAAAGACGGCAGAGTTTCGCGCCATCGTGCCGATCTGCGCGCAAGACGGACGCAACGTGGACGCGCTGCTTGCCGAGCTGTGCGCCGCAGTGCCAGCAGGAGATCCGCTGTTTCCAGAGGAGATGCTGACCGATCGCTCCGAGCGCTTCTTAGTAGAGGAGCTGGTGCGCGAGCAGATCTTCCTAACCACGCGGCAAGAGCTGCCGTACTCCGTAGCGGTGACGCTGGACGAGTGGGAGGAGCGCATCGCAGATCATGGCAAGCGCGCGGGTGAGCGCATCGGCGTCGTCATCACTGCCACCATTCACGTCGAGAAGCACAGCCATAAAAAGATCATCGTAGGTGAGCACGGTCAGATGATCCGCGACATCGGCACTGCGGCACGCATCGGCATCGGCGAGCTCCTAGGCTGCAATGCACACCTGTCGCTGTTCGTCCGCGTCGATGAGGACTGGACGGCCACACCTGGGGGCCTCCGCAAGATGGGCTACGAAGCGCACCTCGATCAGATCCTGAAGCCTAAGACCACCAACCGCTCTGGCTCACGCAAGGGTAGTCCGCGTCCGGCCAGCAAGCCCAGCGCGGCGCCCCGCAGTGCCCACGCCGAGAGTCACAAAGGACAGCAACAATGAGCGCGATGCCAACAGCCGTCGTGCAGACCGCCCTGCCTCTGATTGCACTGGTGGGTCGGCCCAACGTCGGAAAGTCGACGCTGTTTAATCGCTTGGTCGGGGGCCACAACGCCATCGTTGAGGACAAGCCCGGCGTCACTCGCGACCGTCGATACGGCAATGCGGACTTTGACGGCAAGTCGTTCCGCGTGGTCGACACCGGGGGCCTGGACTTTGCGGCCAAAAACACCATCGGCAAGAGCGTCCTCCGCCAGTCCTTAAAGGCCATCGAGGAAGCAGCGCTTGTCATCTTTGTCGTCGATGGTCAGCAAGGAGTCATGCCTGAGGATCGCGACGTCGCCGAGACGCTGCGCCGCACCGGCAAGCCACTGCTGCTGGTCGCCAACAAGATCGATGGCCCACGACAGGAAGAGGGCATCGTCGAGCTATATCGGCTGGGAATCCGCAAGGTGTACGGCATCTCAGCGGCACACGGTCGAGGGCTGCCAGATTTTCTGGACGCCATCGTCGAGATCTTGCGCGAGCAGAACCCCGAGCCCCAGGTCGCAGTTCACCAGGAGCCGCTTGAGCACACAGGTCAGCGCGCCGGAAAAAAATCGCTCCGTCGCCGTCGCTACGAGGAAGCCACACCGCTGCCCGGCGCTGCTCATCTAAACTTCGCGGGTCAGCAGGGCGGCGAAGCCTCCGAACTGCTGATTGAGGAAAGCGACGATGAGGGTGATGACGATGCCGTGGCGCTGCACCAAGAAGCTGCCGATGAAGGGCCAATTCCCGACGAGAAGCCCGATGTCATCCGCATCGCGCTAGTAGGTCGTCCCAACGCCGGCAAGTCATCACTGGTAAACGCTCTGTGCGGAGAGGAGCGCATGATCGTCGACTCGACCCCGGGCACCACCCGCGATCCAGTCGATACGCTGATTGAGTACCAAGGCCAGCGCTACCTGATTATCGATACCGCTGGCATCCGGCGCCGCGCCAAAGTCCATGAGCCGATGGAGAAAGTCGCTGTCGCGATGGCCGAGAAAGCCGTCAATCGCGCTGACATCGCAGTCCTGGTGATCGACGGCAGCGCCGGTATTGGCGAGCAAGACGCCAAGATTGCGGGGCTGGTGGCCGACGCTGGCAAGGGACTTATCATCGCGTTCAACAAGCGCGATCTGCTGACTCCCAAAGACGAGAAGCGCCTGGACGAGAACCGGCAGCGGCAGCTGCAGTTTATTCCGTGGGCGCTGCAGCTGTACTGCTCGGCCAACAGCAAGCGTGGCGTGTCGCGACTACTTCATGAAGCGCAGCGCTGCTACAAGTCCTACGCGCGCCGCGTGTCGACCGGAGCCCTCAATCGCTTCTTTGCTGGCATCGTTCAGAAGCATCCACCTCCGCTGCACAACGGCAAGCCGATTCGCCTGTACTACATCACCCAAGCGCAGACCAAGCCGCCGACGTTTATCATGAGCGTCAATCACGCCGAAGGAATGCACTTTTCCTATCATCGCTACCTGCAAAATCAGCTGCGTGAGACCTTCGCCTTCGTCGGTACTACCGTGCGCCTGATCGCGCGCGGTCGCAGTCGCCCGCCCGCCAATAAATAGCCGCTTGTGATACCATCCGCAGACTGTCTTTCCGCCTCGCAGCGCGCTCTCACGGGGGGAGCACGTGGGGCCAAAGGAGTCTGCGATGCCCGTGCGCTGGGAGAGGTTTTTGTGCCTACTTTTGTGCGTGCCAGCCTGTCAGGGAGGAGCGGCGATGATGAGCCCTCCTCCCGACCTTGCAAGCCCGTTTGCCTGTAGGACCGATGATGACTGCGAAGGTCAGCCACAGCGACGAGTATGCGTGGCACAGGAGTGCACTGATCCTGGGTGTCCAGCGGGAACCAGTTACCTGGCGGCGGGCTCCTTTACGATGGGCTGCGATGAAGCGGAACCGGACTGTGATCAAAGCGCACAGCCCGCGCATACCGTTACTTTGTCGCATGCTTTGTGTGTCAGCAAGACCGAGCTTAGCGTCGCTGCCTACCGAAGCTGCGTAAGCGCTGGCTCCTGTCTTGCCCCTGTGTCCCTACGCTGCACCCAGGACACCGCCACCTGGAGTGAGCAGCCCGCAGACAAGGAGTCTTTTCCCATTAACTGTCTGCAGTGGGAGGAGGCCGATTCCGCATGCAAGTTCTTGGGCGGACGCCTACCTACGGAAGCAGAGTGGGAAAAGGCTGCGCGCGGATATGCTCGACGCTCCTTTGC
>JAGNNG010000395.1 GCA_017990795.1 Deltaproteobacteria bacterium | reverse complement strand
AAGCTCGGGCATGACTTCCGAGGCGATCCAAGCTCGGCGCTGCTAGAGGTGCTGGACCCCGAGCAGAACAACACTTTCAGCGATCACTATCTGGAAGTGCCGTTCGACTTGTCCAAGGTCATGTTTATCGCCACCGCCAACATCCTGGACCCGATCCCGGCGGCGCTGCGGGACCGACTGGAGATCTTGGAAATCCCCGGCTACACCCGCAACGAAAAGATGATGATCGCCAGCAAGTTCCTCATCCCCAAGCAGATCGAGGAGCACGGCATGGGCGATGCGCAGATTGTCCTTGAGGACTCTGCGGTGGCAGAGATCATCGACAGCTACACCCGTGAGGCTGGCGTCCGTAATCTGGAGCGCGAAGTCGGCTCGATCTGTCGTGGCGTTGCGGTCAAAGTGGCTGAGGGCGAGACAACTGAACGCCAGGTCATTACCGCAGAGAAAGTGCCCGACTACCTGGGTCCGCAGAAGTACATCAACGAAGTAGCCGAGCGAACCAGTGTTGCGGGCGTGGCGACGGGTCTGGCGTGGACGGCGGTGGGCGGCGACATCCTGTTTATCGAAGCGACGCGGATGCCGGGCAAGAGCTCGCTGATGCTGACCGGGCAGCTGGGCGACGTGATGAAAGAGTCGGCGCAGACCGCGACTTCTTTTGTGCGTAGCCGGGCCAAGTCGCTGGGCATCGACGAGAACTTCCTGGAGAAGTCGGACATTCACGTCCACATTCCAGCAGGCGCCATTCCCAAAGACGGTCCGTCGGCGGGTATCACGATGTTTGTCGCGCTGACCTCGATGCTGACCGGGATTCCGATCCGCGCCGATGTCGCGATGACCGGTGAGATCACGCTGCGCGGCAATGTTCTGCCCGTCGGTGGCATCAAAGAGAAGCTGCTGGCTGCGCACCGTGCGGGCATCAAGCGCGTAGTGCTGCCCGAGCGCAACCGCAAGGACATCGTCGACGTACCCGAGGAAGTCCAAAAGGACATGGAGATCTTCTATGTCACCAAGATGGACGAGGTCCTGCAGTACGTGCTGACGGCCCCGCTGCCAGGTCCGAAGGCGGAGGCACCACCAGCTGCTCCGGCATCCACTCCACCGGCGGCAGTTCCAGCCAACTAAGTCGTCGCTGTTCGGTAGTCGCTGTTTGCGCAGCAGCTTGGGCTTGTTCCAGGCTGCTGCGTTTTATTTTCAGGGCTCGACGAGCTAGCCCGGGATGTGGCATCCACATCGCATTGGCCTTGATGTGCAGACCGTGGCTGCTGGCCGCCAAGAGGCGCAAGGCCGCAAACAGATAAAGAGGATGCTTGGAAAATCCCGTCGATAGTAAAGCTGGACTGGTAAAGACCCCGCAGGGGGGCTCGGGCGCGATGTTTAACGCCATTGCCCATCGCTACGACCTGCTAAACCGCATCCTCTCGATGGGCATCGATCAGCGCTGGCGCAAAAAGACAGTGGCCGCGCTAAAGCTACCAGCCGGGGCCAAAGTTCTTGATTTGGCGACGGGCACCGCCGATGTGGCCCTGCGCATAGCGCGCACGCATGGCGACAGCCAGGTTATCGGCGTCGACCCTTCAGAAAATATGCTGAGCGTGGGCCGCGAAAAAGTGACCCAGCAGCAGCTCGATGCGCGCATCACACTGCAGCTGGGAGACGCGCAGGAGCTGCCGTTTGCCGACCGCACCTTCGACGGTGTCACCATTGCTTTTGGCATTCGCAACGTACCCGATCGCGCCCGCGCGCTGCGGGAGATGGCGCGCGTGACCAAGCTCGGTGGCCGCATTGCCATCCTCGAGCTCTCTGAGCCGGGCGGTGGACTGCTTGGTGCCATGGCGCGCTTTCACGTTCACACGCTGGTGCCACGCATCGGCGCGCTGATCTCCGGCGCGCGTGAGTATCGCTACCTGCAGCAGTCGATCGCCGCGTTCCCGCCCGCCAGCACTTTCGCCCAGCAGCTCAGCGAGTGCGGCCTGAATGTGCTGCAGGTCACGCCGCTGACCTTCGGCGTCTGTCACTTGTACGTCGCCGAGCCGAGCTCAAACTAGAGCGCATACCTCGTCAGCCGTCTTAGTTTCCCGTCGCTGCTGCGTACTCTGTAGCGTTGCGCGACCTCGGCGCCCTTACTTGCCAGCAGCAGTGTCACGCCCTCACCATGAGCGTGCGCACTGCTGCTAGCCCCACCCTTACGGCAGCCGCTTAAACTTCTGGAAGTTGGGCCGACGCTTCTCCAAAAACGCCTCTTTGCCTTCTTTGCCCTCTTCGGTCAGGTAGTACAGCAGCGTGGCATTGCCGGCCAGCTCCTGCAGACCCGCTTGACCGTCGCAGTCCGCATTCAGAGCCGACTTGAGGCAGCGCAGCGCCAGCGGTGACAGCTGCAGCATCTCGCGACACCACTTGACGGTCTCGCTCTCGACCTGCGCCAGCGGTACCACGGTGTTGACCAGGCCCATTTCCAGCGCCTGCGCGGCATCGTACTGACGACACAGGAACCAGATCTCGCGCGCTTTTTTCTGGCCCACGATCCGCGCCAAGTACGAGCTGCCATAGCCACCGTCGAAGCTGCCGACCTTGGGCCCAGTCTGACCAAAGCGCGCATTGTCCGCCGCAATCGTCAGGTCACACACGATGTGCAGCACATGCCCGCCGCCGATGGCGTAGCCCTTGACCATCGCCACCACGGGCTTGGGCAGGGTGCGAATCTGCCGCTGCAGATCCAGCACATTCAGTCGTGCCACGCCATCCTGACCGACGTAGCCGCCCGCTCCACGCACGCGCTGATCGCCGCCAGAGCAGAACGCCTCATCGCCCGCGCCGGTGAGGATCACGACGCCCACGCTGCTGTCATCGCGGGCATCGGCAAACGCGCGCGACATCTCAAACACCGTCTGCGGGCGGAAGGCGTTGCGGACCTCGGGGCGGTTGATGGTGATGCGCGCGATGGCCTCACCTTCGGTCTTTTCGTAGCGGATGTCCTCGTAGCCAGGGACGGTCCGCCAGATCGGCGGCTCGGTCGAGACGGTATCGTCGGGTCGTTTGTGCTTGCTCATGGTCGCTTTCCTCGTCTGAACAATGAAAAAGTATCGTGGCAGCGCATCACTGCTGCCTATTTTTTGTAAGAAGTGCTGCCACCGCTGCCGGTGCCTCCAGGACCACGTTGTGCCCCACATCTGGCACCACGTGCAGGCTGGCACTGGGCAGCTCGGTCTGTGCC
>JAGNNG010000394.1 GCA_017990795.1 Deltaproteobacteria bacterium | reverse complement strand
TGACTTTGGCGTCGGTCTGCGCGATCGCCAGCGCGTGCCACTGCGACAGGTTCAGACCTTCGACTTGATACGCCAGCGCCGTCGGGGCCAGCCGCGCTCCGTGACAGGTCTCGCACAGCCTGTAGGCCCGGTATCGAGACAGCAGCACGCGCACATGCATCTTGTACGTGCGTGCTTCCAGGAAACGGAACCAGGCGCGCACGCCGGGATAGCCGCCCTCGTCCCAGGTGCCTTCGCCCTCTAAGACCAGCTCTTGCTGGGCGGCGGTCAGCTGCTGCCAGGGCTTATCTAGCGGAATTTTGTACTGCTTCGCAAACCGCTGCAGCGTCGAGCGCTCCCACTGCGAAATCTTTCCGGTCCAGGCGCGGATGGCTCCTTCGTTCAGGCTTTTTTGGGGGTCGGGAATCACCTTGTCCCAGTCGATGGCGATGATGCGGCCAAAGCCTTTGCAATCGGGACACGCGCCCAGCGGGGAGTTGTACGAGAACAGTCGCGCATGCGGGGGCTCAAACGCGCGCGCGCACTGCGGACAAAACAGTCCCTTGGTAAACGTGAGCTGCTGCTGTCGCAGATAGCCAGATGGGGTCGCGTCAGCGGCCATGTTCGTCGCTGGTTGTAGCTGGACATGAGCGCGCCCGCCTTGGCTCATGGCTTGATCGAGCGCATCTTGAAGGCGCCGCCGCTCTCGCGCTGACACCGCCACGCGGTCGATGATCACGGAGGCATCCGCCGCGGTAAGAGCCTGTGCATCGAGTCCTTCCAGCTCATGTACCGTGCCGCCTAGTAGAACCCGCCTGCGTCCATCGGCAAGCAGCTCGCGCTGCAGGGCCGCCGGATCGAGTAGCGAGCTGCGCTTGAGCGGATAGCTGACAAGGACGCGCTGACCATCGAACTGGGCCAGCAGGCGACGGGTCGCTTCAGCTGCAGAGAGCTCGATCGCGGGGACGTTACAGCTGGGACATAGCGGCACCGCCTCTGCCGCAAACAGAGCTGACAGATAAGGCTCTAGGTCGGCCATGGTGGCGACGGTGGAGCGACTTGACTTAACGGGCGCGCGGCGATCGACGGCCACGGTCGCGGCGATTGGGTCCAGGTGCTCGACCGGCGGTCGCTGCAGGCGCTCGAGGAACTGGCGGGCATAGGGGCTGAAGCTCTCGACGAAGCGGCGCTGGCCTTCGGCGTACAGCGTGTCCATGGCCAGCGAGGACTTACCGGCACCACTCGGCCCGGTCAGCGCCACCAGCTGACCCGGCTGCAGCTGCAGGTCTACCGACTTGAGGTTATGGGTCTGCGCGCCGCGTAGCGAGATGGGGAGCATTCTGGCCAAGAGAGCACCTAGCGAGCTGGAGTGTGAGACGGAAAACGACCTGTACCTACTTGGATGCAGGTGTCGCAGCAATTGGCACATCCTGCGCGCAGGAATCATGAAAAAAGTGAAGGAGGCGGGTGCGAAAAAGAAAAAGCCCACCGGACTGAACCGATGGGCTTACGGGGACGAACGACTGGCTGTTTAGGAATTCTCGACGGAGGCTAGCGCGGTGCTGCTGAAGCCGTGCCTGGGACGCCGGTGAGTACGTCGCTGACAATCTCTGCCGTTACCGACTGGCTTAGCGGCTTGGACAGGGCCGTCTTCTCCAGCACGGTATCGAGCATGGTGCGGACGTTGTTGACGGGCACAAACGTCAGCTCGTTACGCACTTCCTCGGGCACTTCGATGAGGTCCTTGGCGTTGCGCTCGGGCAGGACCACGGTCTTGATGCCAGCGCGGTGAGCCGCAAGCACCTTGGACTTGATACCACCGACGGGCAGCACGGCTCCGCGCAGCGTAATCTCACCAGTCATCGCCACATCGGAACGTACTCGGCGCCCGGTCAGAAGCGAGACAATCGCCGAGAGCAGCGCGTTACCCGCCGACGGACCGTCCTTGGCGATCGCGCCCTGCGGCACGTGCAGGTGGATATCGATGACCTCGAAGAAGCCTGGGTCGATACCCAGCTCGGCGCAGTGTGCGCGCACCCAAGAAAGCGCGGCCTGAGCCGACTCTTTCATGACGTCGCCCAGCTTACCGGTTAGGACCAGCTTGCCCTTGCCCGGCATCGCGGTGGCTTCGATAAACAGAATGTCTCCGCCCACTGGCGTCCAGGCTAGGCCCGTCGACACACCCGGCATCGAGGTATGCTCGGCGATGTCGTGATAGAAGCGCACGGGTCCAAGGTGCGTTGAGACATCCTCCTTATCGACCACGATCGGTGGCTTGTCGTCCACCACCGGCGAGAGCTGCTCGGCCACTTTCATGGCCACGCCACGAATGATGGTCGCAAGCTCTCGCTCCAGGTTACGCACGCCAGCTTCTCGCGTATAGCGGTCGATAACCTCGACCAGGGCTGGCTCCGTAAGCTGCATCTGACCCGGCTTGAGGCCGTGCTCGATGACCTGCTTTGGAAACAGGTGACGCTCGGCAATCTTCTGCTTCTCCGACAGCGTGTAACCCGGAATCTCGATCACCTCCATGCGGTCGAGCAGTGCCATTGGCACCGTCTCCAGCGTGTTGGCCGTCGCGATGAAGATAACCTCCGACAGATCGAAGGGCACCTCCAGGTAGTGATCCGAGAACGAGTTGTTCTGCTCTGGGTCCAAGACCTCCAGCAGCGCCGACGATGGATCGCCTCGGTAATCGGCCCCGAGCTTGTCGATCTCATCGAGCAGGATGACTGGGTTTTTGCTTCCAACCCGCTTCATCGTCTGCAGGATGCGACCGGGCAGCGCTCCGATATAGGTGCGACGGTGGCCTCGGATCTCAGCCTCATCGCGCACGCCACCCAGCGAAATTCGGCTGAAGTTACGGCCCAGCGCCGTTGCAATCGAGCGACCCAGCGAGGTCTTACCAACGCCCGGAGGTCCCACGAGGCACAGGATCGGTCCCTTCTTATTCGGGGCCAGCTTGCGTACGGCCAAGTACTCGACGATGCGCTTTTTGACCTTGGCGAGGCCCCAGTGGTCAGCTTCCAGCACTGCGCGCGCCGCTGCCAGGTCATGCTTGTCGTCGGTGCGCTTGTCCCACGGCAGGTCGCACAGCCACTCCAAGTACGTCCGCTGAATCGAGCCTTCCGGCGAGCCTTCCGGAATATTGCGCAGGCGGTCGAGCTGCTTGCGGGCCACCTTCTCAGCCTCGGCGGGCATGTTGGCTTGCAGGATGCGCTCGCTAAACTGCGCCAGA
>JAGNNG010000393.1 GCA_017990795.1 Deltaproteobacteria bacterium | reverse complement strand
TTATCGCCCAGCAGCTTGGACGTGTTCTCGTACAGCTCGGCGAACAGCGCCAGCTCATCCTCGGCCAATGGGCGACGAAAAGTGCGCAGTCCGAAGCGCCGCAGGAAAGTCAGCACGCACTCACTGTCGCGCAGCGCCGTCTCGGGTGTGCAGCCCACCAGCTCTGTCCGTCGGGTCTTGTCGGTAAAAATCTGCTCGGCCAGGTCTATGGCGGCAGACTCAAACTGCTCCGCAGCGCGCGGCGAGATGGTCAGCTCTGACGCGGCCACGCTGGTGTAGCCGTGTAGATAGGTGTCGTCTTCCAGATTGGTCGGCAGCTGCAGCCCCGGTCCCAGCAGCGAGGTCAGCGTCTGCAGATATTGCCCTTTGGTAAGTCGCGACAGGCGCGCTGGTCCTGCGGTCACCGTCGGTACAACGACGCCGGGCTCGATTCCCGGGCTACAGCTAAGGCTGGACAGCGGCAGCAACACTAGACCGAGCTTCAGACTGGCACCGACGGAAACCTTGAGCTTATGACCCTGCGCCAGCCACCGCTTTGGCATTTTCCACGACCAATCAACACGCGATTTTGTTTGCGATCCTGGGGTCTGCATCAAGGCTATCCTCGTCGGCGGAGGGTTCTGGGGTGGGTCGCTGTAGATGACAGCAGCCAGCCAAATCGCAGGCAAAGTAGCATGAGCCGCGGCAAACATGGCCACGCGAAATTTCCACGGCCAAGTGGGCGCAGCGTCTATTTAGTTGTGCTTTGAAGTGGCAAGAAGGAAAACCCGGCGGGCGAGCGATAGCTGCTAGCTGGACGACGACGGCTAGTCGTTTGCAGGCTCTGCGTGGGCGCTTGGGCGCCCGGCTCCATCGAGCATGTGCTGACGCAGTGACTCTAGGTGCTGAATTTGGCTGTCGATGCGGGCGCGCTGCATACCGCAGGTGGCCAGCTGACGTTCGACGCGCAGCAGATCCAGGCGGTACTTGACCAGGCCCATGCGGCAGCCTTGACCGTCGGTGACTTGCTCTTCGTAGGCGGCGATTAGCTGCTGCAGGCGGGCTTGCTCAGCTAGAAGCTGCTCGCGCTGGGCGACCTGGATTCGTCGCTGCGCCAAGTGGCACGAGGATCGAGTCGCGCACGGACCTGCCATCGGCACGCCAAAGACCAGCTTGACCAGCAGCAAGCCGGTGGCACCACAGAGGCTTAGGATGGAAAAGCCCATGGCCAGCACGACCAGCGGCGGGCGACGCACTGCGGGGCGGCTCACAAGCGCTGATGTGGCGGCCTGCGTGCCCTCAGAATCAGAGACGGGAGGCTGTGGTGCTTGCATGAAATCCCTCGCAGGAGGCCGCTTGTCGTCGGCCAAAATGCCACCGCGCTGGGTGACTGGGTTTTTGGGGCTCCTGCTCACCGCAAAGACGCTGCGGACAGAGACAGGCCGGGTCCGCCACAAGCTCGCTTACTGCATCGCAAGCTACCGGCTGCTGACCACGATTAGCCTCTTGAGCGTACCACCAGATCGCAGTGGCTGAGCAGAGGCCAGACGCAGCAACGACAGCAAGCCCGCGCAGCTTCTCGGCTCTTTTCCTGTGCGCCCAACTCTGACGGAGAGCTGATCAGCCTGCGCTGCTGGCAGTTGCTGCGTCGCGTTAATTTTGACTTCTGGGCCAGGACTGCACCGGCTCTGCCGACTTAGAAAACCTACGCTTTTCAGGGCGCTAATTTTCGCGATTGCCCCTTATTTTTGGCGTTTCTGCGTCAGCAAATTTTCTTTGTTCATCGGCCTACTTAGGCCTCGGATGCCAGGGTGCGTCAGAATCGTGTGCTAACGTCGCCGTGGAGGCAAAGCCATGACGCGTGGCCTACGAAACCTACAGCACCGCTTCAACCGGGTCCGGATGGTAACGGATCGTTGCTCACGGCTGGATGCGCAGCCAGCGATGGCGAGGCTTGGCAGGTCTGGTCGTCAAGCGCTGCGACCGGGGAGCCTGGCGACGCTGCTGCTGTGCTGTGCGCTGGGCAGCAGTCTGGGCGGCTGCGACATCATGCGGCTGGTCAAAGACACCAGCACCGGCATCAAGGACACCAATGTCGGGCTAAAGGAAGCCACCGCGGTCGTCAAGCAGAGCGGCGACAAGATCGACGGTGCGACCAAGACACTGGATGCCGTCAAACCGAGCCTCGACAAAGTTGCGGGCCTGGGTCCGTCGATGGACCGCTTAGGCGATATGAAAGAGTCGATGGATCGACTGGCGGCGATGCAGACGCAGCTCGACTCGATGCAAAAAGCGATGGGCGAGCTTTCGGCCATGCGTGGGGATATGCAGCGGCTGGCCAGCCTGGGCGGGCAGATGAAAGCGGTGTCTGAGCTGCGGCCCTCGATGGAGCGGGTGGCGGAGTTGCGCCCGACGATGGATGCCGTGGCCAGCCTCAAAGACCCGATGGATCGGGTCGCAAACCTCAAGGAGCCGATGGGCCAAGTCGCCGCGCTGTACGAGCCGCTAAAGCGCACCGGTGAGCTGGTCGACCCGATGGTCAAAGCCACGGCGCTGCTGGATGCACCGACGGCGATGGCGCGCAATGCGTGGCTGTATGGGCTGCTGCTGGTGCTGGGCTTTTTCGGTCTGACCGCCACCAGCGTGGCAATGGGCGTGTGGGCTGGACAGCGCTTGGCTCAGCGCAAAAGTGCTGACCCGGCGCGCTCGCTCGCCTAACCTCTCGTCGCCTCGCAACTCCTGCTTTTTCGTCCCCGCAATCATTCGCTGCAGCAGCCCGTTGTGACCAAGTAGTTGTGCTAGGGTGCGCCGCAATGCGCGTAATTCCGATGGGGGGCTGTGGTGAGTTTGGCCGCAACTTGACGGCTTATGTCGTCGCTGGCCAGCTGCTGATTGTGGACTGCGGCATCCAGATGCCGGACGACATGACGCCTGGCGTCGATCACATCGTCACTGACCTCTCGGAGCTGCTGCGACAGTTTGGTCCCCCGACGGCGGTCTTGCTGACCCATGGCCATGAAGATCATATCGGTGGCGTTGGTCACCTGCTACTCACCGTCGGGGATGCCGTTCCGATTTATGGGCGACCGCTGACGCTGCGCCTGTGTCAGCGACGACTTGGCCGCTATCGAGTGCCGCGCAAGCTGCTGGACCTACGGCCCCTGGTTCCCAATCAGCCGGTGTGGTTTGGTCTGCATCAGGCCGCGCCGGGGGCTGGCGGTGTGATCGAGCGCGGGGTGCTGGT
>JAGNNG010000392.1 GCA_017990795.1 Deltaproteobacteria bacterium | reverse complement strand
CTTTGAGGTCGCCATGTAGCAGTGGCTGGGAGCTTTTGCAAAAACTGAGTCGCCCGATTTTGTGCCCGCCTCGCTGCTTTTTTGAACCTCTGCAGACCCAGCACAGCAGCAAAAAGCGCTAGCTGACGACTTTCCCCGCGCCGCAAAAGTGCCTGGCTGGCGGCATGCAAATCTTTGCACCGACGACAGTGGTTAACGTGTAATATCATGGCGTAATATCCGGCCATGTCTATCGCACCCCTTAGCCCCCCACCCTCAGTAGATGTCGCAGGCCAAGCTGCCGGAGCTGGCTCGACGTCGTCCGCATCTTCAGCAGCAACAGCGCCTGCGACCGAGGGTGCATCAGACAGTCCAGCGACGCTGGCCGCCAAACTTGGTACCGGACCGTTTCATGCGGCTCGCGGGAATCAGCTGACCTGCAACGGCTGGGGGCAAGAAGCCGCGCTGCGGATGCTGATGAACAACCTCGACCCCGAGGTCGCTGAGCGCCCCGAAGAGCTGGTGGTCTACGGCGGCACCGGCAAAGCGGCGCGCAACCACGAGGCGCTGGCCGTGATTGTGCGCGAGCTCAAAGCGCTGCAAAACGACGAGACGCTGCTGATTCAATCCGGCAAAGCCGTCGGGGTGGTAAAGACGCATGCAGACGCGCCGCGCGTGCTGCTGGCCAACAGCAACTTGGTACCGGCGTGGGCCAACTGGAAGCACTTCCGCGACCTCGAGGCGGCGGGGCTGATGATGTATGGGCAGATGACTGCGGGCTCGTGGATTTACATCGGCACGCAAGGCATCTTGCAGGGCACATTCGAGACTTTTGCGGCGGCAGCGACGGCACACTTTGGTGGGACGCTGGCGGGTCGGCTGGTGGTCTCGGGTGGTCTCGGCGGCATGGGCGGCGCGCAGCCGCTGGCGGTGACGCTAAATGACGGCGTGTTTCTGGGCATCGATATCGACCCAGAGCGCATCGCGCGTCGGCTGCAAAAAGGCTACCTGGACGAGCAAGCGACGGATTTAGACGATGCACTGGCCCGCTGCCGCGCTGCTCAGGAAAAGCGCCAAGGGCTGTCGGTTGGCCTGTGCGCCAACATCGCCGACGTGCTGGCAGAGCTATTGCGACGCGGCGTCACGCCCGACCTGATTACCGACCAGACCTCGGCGCACGATCCGCTGGTGGGTTATGTACCGTCGGGGCTGGATATGGCGGCGGCGGCAACGCTGCGCAAAGCGGACCCCGAGGGTTACATCAAGCGCGCGCAAGCGACGATGGTGCGCCACCTACAGGCGATGCTGCAGTTGGGAGATCGCGGCGCGCGCCTGTTTGACTACGGCAACAACCTGCGCGCCCAGGCACTGCTGTCTGACGAAGCAGCGACGGCGGGGCTCTCGCAGGAAGTCCTGTACTCGCGCATTCCAGGCTTTGTGCCCGCCTACATCCGCCCGCTGTTTTGCGAGGGCAAAGGCCCGTTCCGCTGGGTCGCTCTGTCGGGAGATCCCGAGGACATCTATCGCACCGATGCCGCCGTGCTGGAAGTGTGCAAAGGCACCGCCAGCGAGCCGCACCTGCGCAAGTGGCTGACGATGGCCCGAAAGCGCGTGCAGTTTCAGGGCCTGCCCGCTCGCATCTGCTGGCTCGGCTACGGCGAGCGCGCCCGCGTCGGCACCTACTTTAACGAGCTGGTCCGTCGCGGTGAGCTAAAAGCGCCGCTGGTGATTGGCCGCGATCACTTGGACTCCGGCTCGGTGGCGTCGCCCAATCGCGAGACGGAGGCCATGCGCGATGGCAGCGATGCCGTCAGTGACTGGGTGTTCCTAAATGCGCTGGCCAACTGCGCAGCGGGGGCCACTTGGGTGTCGCTGCACCATGGCGGCGGGGTCGGTATCGGCTACTCCCAGCATGCCGGCATGGTGGTGGTAGCCGACGGTACCGAGGAGGCTGGTAGGCGCCTTGCGCGCGTGCTGACCTCTGACCCGGCGATGGGAGTCCTGCGGCATGCCGACGCTGGCTACCGCGAAGCACAAGAGTTTTCCAGACAACATGGGCCGCGTGTGCCCCACCTGACGCCGCCTGAGGGCCTCGGGAACAATCGGCCACCTGGCTCGTAAGACCGCCAACGTCCGCCTCGGCGGCGGGAGATGAGATCCGTGATGCAGCTTAATAGCCCCAACACTGGCTTTCGGTTCAGACTTCTCCTGCCTCCAGCGCTGCTGCTGCTGCTGCTCATCCTCGGGCTGAGCGTCACAGGAAGTAGCTGGGTTCGCGATATCTCTCGACGACTGGCGCAGGCGCATGCGGAAGCCAAGCTGCTTGAACTTGCCAGCTCGCCGCAGCTGCAAGAGGCCCTGAAAAATCCCAGCGACAAGACCCTGATGCCACAGCTGGTGCAGGCGATGGACACGGACTCGACGCTGCTGTTTTCGATGCTAAGGCTGCGCGATCAGACGTTCATCGGCACTCACTCGGGCCACGAAGGCGACCAGCTGCGTGAGCTGCTTTATGAGCGCCAGCGCTTGGGCGGCGTCCAAAACGAGGCCGTGCAGAGCCTGGGCAACTTCGAGTTTGTCGTCACGCGCCGCATGCTACCCACTGGCAAAGCTGGCGAAGAGAGTCCGGAGCTGACGGTGGCCGCAAACCTGGCGCGACATGGCGCTGAGTACCGCACGGTGCTGTGGAGCAGCGTGGGTCTGCTGTCGCTGATCCTGGTTATCTATGTGCTTATAGGTATGTACGTAATAAGCACGCAAGGTCAGAAGATGGAGCAGCTGATGGACGCTGCGCACCGCATCGAGAGCGGCGAGCTAAAGGTCCGCATGGGTGCGCTGATGCCCGACGACCTGGTGGCGGTGGGGCGGGCGTTTGACACCGCAGCAGAGCGGCTGACGCAAGCCGTATCCCACCTGACAAATACGGCGCGCACCGTCGAGCGCACGGCGTCTGATGTCGGGGAAGCCAAGGGCTCGCTGCAGCGCAGCATCAACACCCAGGTACGCGACGTCGATGATGCAATGCAGTCGATTCGCGACGTGATGGCCGCGCTGACGCAGCTGGTCCGCACTGCCGAAGGTACCCGCGAAGACTTGCGCACGGCCTCCAACGTCACGGTTCGGCTGTCTAAGTCGGTGCAAGACTCGACGTCGACTGTGGAAGAAGCCGAGCGCGTGGTGAGGCTGGCCAGCGACAGCATCCAGCAGGTGGGCAGCTCGACGGCGGACATTGCCAAGCATGCCGAG
>JAGNNG010000391.1 GCA_017990795.1 Deltaproteobacteria bacterium | reverse complement strand
TGGCACCCTGGCCTATCTGGCGTGGGTGGCTTTGTATCGCGCGCCGCGACCCGAGCCGCCCGCGCTGCTGGCATTTGACGAGCCCGAGCTGCACCTGCACCCGCACCTTCTCATGCGCGTGCTCGACTTTTTAGAGTCCCTGGGGCAGTCCTCGTCTGTGCTGGTGGCGACGCACTCGGATCGGCTGCTGGATGGGCTGTCGCGCCCGGCGCAGCAAGCGGTGCTGTGCGAGCTGGATGCGCGTGGGCAGACGCAGCTTCGTCGACCCAACCAAGAGGCGCTAGACCGCTGGATGGAGCGCTATCGCGGCATCGGCGATCTACGCAGCGCCGGACACGATGCCTCGATTTGGAACGACGACGAACCCCCAGCGGAAACGCCATGAGCCGCAGGCCCAAGGTCACGATCCTGTACGAAGACGCTCGTGGGCCGCGCACCGAGTTTGGTCTGCATCGGCTGGTGCTGGCTGCAGTGCGGGACTGCGACGCCATCACCGCCCTCCCCCACGAGGTTGCCAGCGCGCTTGAGCACCGCTGTCAAAAAGGCATCGAGCAGGTACTGCGAACCTGTAGCGAAAGCCTGGCCGACCTGGCCTGCGATGGTCGCAAGGTCGCAGTGGTGGTCGATGAGGACGTCATCCGCGACAAGCTAAAGCTGCCCCCGGGAACCGCGCTACAAGCCGTGAAAGAAAACATCCTGACGCGGTGCCCCGAACAGGTCCGCCCACAGGTTGCAGTCTTCGTGCTGTCGCGCAACACGGAGTCGGTGCTAAAAGCGGCGCAGACCTGCGTGCAAGAGCACCGCGCCGAAACTCCCAGCGCAGAGCAGTTTGAGCGGGCGCTACGCAAAGACCTGCTAGCACGGGATCAGGTGCTTAGCGGCGTGGCCAAAGAGACGCATGTCAAAGTCCGCCGCTGCATCGAAGTGAAGGTCCCGGCGCTGGGTGAGCTGGTGGCGTGGCTGACGCTCACCCTGACGGCGCACGCCTAACACCAGCTTAGGCGGCGCAGACGCAAGCGCGGCGAACGGAGACGTGTCTGCTGTCGCGCAGCTACAACCAGGCTGCGCGTCCGGGTACAGACCCTTCGTTGGTTGAAGCCGAAGCAAGGCTTGCAGTCGTGTGCCTCGCGCACGGCACGGCACGCACCACGCTGCAGTTCGGGTTTCGCTACCCCGGACAGCTGTTGCCAAGACTTACAGATCCAATGCAGCGAACCCGCCCCAAAAAGTAGCGCCAAAAAAATATTTTCAAGCCTGCGCTTTTTCTAATCAGCCTCGGCAAATATGCGAAATTGCTGGCGATTTTTTGTGCTAGCCATTTGCGAGGTTTGGGGTGCGGTGCAAGCGTTTTCGGGGTTCGTCTATTGCCGTTCAACGCTTGCAAGGAGAGGACCCTATGACCGTTCCCGTTTTGAGCACCCAGGACAGCCTTGAAGTCATCCGCACTGAGATCGTATTTACGCTGGCGGCACTGCGCGCCAACACGCGCGGCAGCAAGTGCGTGGCGATGATGGAGCCGCTGCTGCCAGAGTGGGCGAAAGTGTCGGCGCAGGAGCTGCTGCTGCGCGACGCCAAGACGACCGCAAGCGCGGCGAGCACGGCGGCCAACAACCAGCTAAACCCCTGTATCGATCAGGTGGCCGCACTGATGCTGCTCCGGACGAAGAACAAGCGCACGCATGAGCCGTACAAGCGCTACTTTGGCAGCAAACGCCCGAGCGACCTCAAGCGACCGGCGCTAGCGGAAAAGGTGGCAGTGGTGCGGACCTGGGTTCCTTCCCTGAAAGGCTCGCCGGAGACAGAGCTGCAGGCGCTGGGCGCGACGCTGGAAGGCGTGGTCGCGCTGGCTGGCACGGCAAATGCGGCGGCAGTAGATGCGGGCCGGGCTCTGCTGGATTTTCGGCAGCTAGGAGCCCGCAAAGCGCTGGTCGAGAAGGTAAATCAAGTGCGCAAGGCGGTGTACGGCGAGCTGTCGCAGGTGCCGCATGCGGAGCCCTCGCAGCACCTGCCCGCCGACTGGGCTGACCAGTTTTTCCGTCACGACAGCCGCGACGAAGCCACGGTAGCAAGCGTCACCGAGGAAATCACGCGCCTGCAAGCTGAGCTAAGCGCGCAGCAGAGTCTGCGTCAGCGGCTGCAAGCTCAGGCGGATGCAGAAGAGCAGCAGCGCAAGGAAGCTGACCAAGCGGAGGCCGCCGCGGCGCTGCGGGAGGTAGAGCTTGAGATTGCTGAAGCGCAGAAGCGCGCCAGTGAGCTGCGCAGTCGGGTTGTGACCAAGTAAGCCCGCGGTTTGTACAGCCCGCGCTCTGAAGCCCGCGCAAAGGCAGCCGCTAGCACCGGCCCCTATAAAAAGATGCGCTGCAGGAAGGTGAAAGCGCGGGCGCGGAAGTTTGGATAGCAGAACTGGCCCGCCACAGCAGCAGGGCCAGCGGCGCCCAGGCGCTGACGAAGCACAGGGTCCTGGGCTAGCCGAGCCAGGCCCTCTTGTACCGCTGCTGCCGAGGGGGCGACGGTTAGGCCGGTGACTTCATCGGTCACGGCCTCGGGGGCACCGCCGACCCGTACTGCTAGGCACGGCTTGCCCTCACGCTGAGCTTCCAAATAGACGATGCCAAAGCCCTCATTGCTGCTGGGCAGGGCGAAGAGGTCACAGCGACGCAGGTGCTGAGCTTTTTCGGCGTCTGAGACGGTACCTAAAAACCGTACCCGGTCGGCGACACCCAGCTGGCTGGCCAGCGCCCGCAGACGGGGCAGCGCATCGCCCGAGCCAATCACGGTGTAGTGCAGCTGAGGCAGCGCGGGCAGCGCCCGTAGGACCAGATCGATACCCTTAGGCTCGTCCGGGTGCAGGCGGGTGATGCTCAGGACGTGCAGCGGAGTCGCGGCGGTGCCCTCTTTCGCAAGCAGCGGCGCAGGGACGGCCTGCACCTCGCTACGCTCGATAGGAAGGGCGTTGGTGACTCGCAGGCAGCGGCTGGCGGCAACTCCCTGGATGTACTGCACGCAGCGCTGGGTGTGGTTGCTCACGCTGCCGACCACTTCGGCGCGGCGCAGGGCGAAGCGTCGCAGGGGCGACATTGGCGACCACACCTCGGTGCCGTGAACCAGTACGCCATAGCGCCGGGTCAAAAGCCCCAACGGAGCCAGGTTTACGTGACCGAGACAGACCTCGCGAGCGGGGGACAGGTTCTGAAGCAGCCGCAGGGCAAACCGTCTACGGTCGCCGC
>JAGNNG010000390.1 GCA_017990795.1 Deltaproteobacteria bacterium | reverse complement strand
TGTATCGCGTGCTGTCGGGTCGCATCAGCCCCGGTGACATCCCCAGTGAGCTGCTAGCCGCCACGCCCGGCGGCGTGCTGTCGCTAAAGCCCTACGCGCGCTTCCTGCGACGCCTGATCAGTCGTCAGGGCCTGCCCGCGCGTCTGTCGGCCATGCCCAAAGAGCTGTTTATCCCCGCCAATGACCTAGATGGTGGGCATCGCGTCATCTTCGGCGGTCAGGGCTCGGGCGAGCTGGCCGATGTCCACATTGCCGACGCCATCTGCGCCTCGTCGGCGATCCCGCTGGTGTTTGAGCCCGTGCGCATCGGCGACCGCGACTACGTCGACGGCGGCACCGGCAAGGCTGACCATGTGGATGTGGCGCTCAAGCGTGGGGCCAAGCTGGTGCTGGTGATAAACCCGATGGTGCCGATTGCTCACGACCCGGCCTACAGCAGCTTGCCCGGTCCGGCGGCGCGGCTCAGCCAGCGCGGCCTGCTGACCGTCTACGACCAGACCATGCGCATGTCGATCAAGGCGCGGCTGCACCAGGGCCTGCGCCGCTGGGCCGCCGAGTACCCCGACGCCACCATCTTGCTGCTAGAGCCCGACGAGGCCGACAGCGAGATGTTCCTGCAAAACCCGATGAACTTTGATGCGCGGGTGCAGATCCTGCGCTATGGCTATCAGTCAGCCGTGCAGCAGCTACGCGCTCGCAGCGGCATGTTTGACCTGATGTGTCGGCGGCATGGCTTGTCCGGTGACATCCAGCGCCTGAAAAAAGTGTGGCCGTAGCGCTGCCCGGTAGGTGCGGCTACCGATAGTGAAACCAAGCCAGGAAACCAAGCCAGGAAGCCAAAATGATCGGAAGCGCTTTTCTACGTCGCGGAGCGCAGCCGCTGGTGCTGGGGCATCGCGGCGCCTCGGCGGACTATCCTGAAAACACCGTGCTCGCGTTTCGCGAAGCGATGCGCGCTGGGGCCGATGGCGTCGAGCTGGATGTCATGCGCTGCGCCTCGGGCGAGGTGGTGGTGGTTCACGACGACGACCTGTGGCGTACCGCGCAGCACGCCCCCGGCAGTGAGCAGCCGGTGCGGCGCAGCACCCTGGCCGAGCTGCGGCGCTTTGATGTCGGGCGCGGCGAAAAAGTCCCGACCCTGGCCGAGGTGCTAGAGGAGCTGGGCCCCCACGCCCTGGTCAATGTCGAGCTGAAGTCGCCCGAGATCAAAGCGGGGCGCGACTACCTAAAGCTGGTCGGCGACGACGGTCTGGCGACGGCGGTGGCCGAGGTCCTTGCGCGCGCCGGTCGCCTGCCCAAGTCCGGGGGCCTTGCCGAGACGACCTTGATCTCGTCGTTTGATCCGATTCAGCTGGTGCGTTTTCACCGACGTGCGCCCGGAGCTGTACCGCTGGGTTTTCTGTTCTACCGCGAGCAGAGCCTGGCCATGCAGAACCTGTGGCGCTCGTCGCTTTTGCACCTGCGCGCGGTGCATCCCGAGGCGGCGCTGCTGGATGCGGTGGTCATGCGTCGCTTCCGCCGCGCGGGCCTGTTTGTCCACACCTGGACCGTCGATGATCCCCACGAGATCGCGGCGCTGCTGGCGCTGGGCGTAGACGCCATCATCACCAACCAGCCCGGCGCCGTCCGCAAGCAGCTTGGAGCATGATTCAGAACCTACTGCGGGCCGCGATGGCGGCGGCTGCGGTGCTCACAGTGCGGCGGACGCGGCTACTTTTGTGGGCAGACGACCAAGCTGCTGTCGCTGGGTAGGAACTGGGCGCGCTCGGTCTGGGACAGGTCGCGGCCTGCTCGGATGCACGCCAGCTGTGCCCACGAGGCCGGGTCCAGGTCCCACAGCCTAAGCGCGCCATCGTGTCCGACACTGGCGGCCAGTCCCGGGGCCTGCGCGGAAGTGGCGATGCCGCGCACCACTTGGTGATGGCCAGACAGCGCGGTGTGAATCGGGCTCAAGCTGCGCAGGTCCCACAGGCGCAGGGTGCGATCCTCGCTGCTGGTCAGAGCCCGCTGACCGCCCGGCAGCACCGTCACCTGGGTGATGCGGTCGCGGTGTCCCAGCAGCGGCTCTCCTTGCGCCGTCAGCGTGAGCTTGCCCGCCCCATCGCTGGTGATGGCAAACACGCGCAGCAGATCGTCTTCACCGCCCGCCAGCAGGAGCTTGCCATCCGGGCTAAAGGCGCAGCTGCTGACGGCCAGCTTGTGAACGCGCTGCGGCTCGCAGAGGCTGTGGCCGGTGTGGGCATCCCACAGCCGCACCGTCTGATCCTGCGACGCCGAGCACAGCCACTTGCCGTCCGCGCTATACGAAAGGCCCAAGACGCCAAGCCCATGACCCTGCAGCGGTGCAGAAGCGGCCTTTCCTTGCTGCGGGTCCCACAGCTGGATACTGCCCTCAAACCCGCCTGAGGCGAGCCGGGTCCCGTCGGGGCTAAACACCACGGCAGCAACGCCGGCACTGTGTCCTGAAAGCGGCGCGAAGGCCTCACTTTTTTGCGCGCGATTCCACACCCGGACCAAGTGGTCGTAGCTGCCCGACGCGATCAGCTTGCCGTCGGGACTAAATGCCACCGCATCGACGCTGGCGGTGTGGCCGGTGAGCGTCGCCTCGGGCACCAGCTGCTCGCCGGTCGCGGACTTTTGACGGGTCCAGATGTGGACCGCTTGATCCCAGCTGCCTGCCGCCAGTGCTTGGCCATCTGGGCTCATGGCGACGCTGGTAAGCTCTCGGCCCGGCGTGGTGGCGGCGCGCTGCAGCGGCGACTCACCGGACAGACTAAAGCGCATCAGGGCCCGGTCAGCCCCCGCGACGAACACCGACTGACCATCGGGAGTCAGCGCCAGTCCAAACAAGTAGCCGGTGCCGCGCAGCTTCTGCAGCGGCTTTGGCGAGCTTAGGCCCCAGAGCAGCACCGTCGCGTCCCAGCTGGCAGAGAGCAGGTGCTGACCGTCCGGCAGAAACTGCAGGCTGGTGATGGCGCTCTTGTGACCCTCTAGCGGGGTGCCCAGCGGCTGCTTGGTCTTTACGTCCCACAGCCGCACCTTGTTATCCAGGCCGCCGACCGCCAGCCGCGTGCCGTCCGGGCTAAATACCACCGCGCGCACCGAGTCGGTCGCCCCGCGCAGCACCGGCCCCACCGGCTGCCCCGACCGCGTGTCCCACAGCCGCACTGTCTTGTCGTCGCCCCCTGAAGCCAAGAGCAAGCCGTCGTCACTAAACGCCACCGCGCGCACCGC
>JAGNNG010000389.1 GCA_017990795.1 Deltaproteobacteria bacterium | reverse complement strand
TGATTATTACACTATTTTTTGGTGTTCTGGAAAACAAGAAGAACTTGTTGGCGAGGCCGGAGCTGTAGTGTACGTCCATGCTGGCGGTCATCTGCGAGTAGTGGTCAATCGAGTAACCGTCGGAGCGCGGGTCGCTCATGCTGCGCAGGTACTTGTTGCCGAACAGCGTGATCTTCTCGCCGATGAGGTAGTCGCCGGCGTCGGCTGCGTTGGCCGCGTAGTACTCGACCATGGTGCCGAAGATGTCGCTGGTGGCTTCGTTGAGGCCGCCGGACTCGCCGGAGTAGACCAGGCCGGCGCTGCGGGCGGTGATGCCGTGGGTCATCTCGTGGCCAGCGACATCGAGCGAGACGAGCGGCTTGAAGCTCTTGCCGTCGCCATCGCCGTAGGTCATGCAGAAGCACGAGTCGGACCAGAAGGCATTGTTGTAGGCGCGGCCGTAGTGGACACGGTTGTACGAGCCCTTGCCATCGTTGGCGATGCCGTTGCGACCGTGGACGTTCTTGAAGTAGTCCCAGGTGTAGGACACGCCGACTTGCGCGTCGACGGCTGCGCTGGCCACATCACCGGTGGTGTTGTTGCCCCAGATGTTGTCGGTGTCGGTGAAGATCGTGCCGCCATTGGTGCGGTTCTTCATGTTGGTGGTGTAGCCGCTGCCACGGGTCGGGTCGCGCATCTCAAAGCCGCCGGTGATGCTGTTGGCGGTGATGGGCCCGGTGCCCAGGTAGAGGCTCTTGCCGCTTCCCACCGCAGCGGCTGCCATGACGGCGTTGTGGCGGCTCAGGTAGGCGCCGGTGAGCGCGTCGATGTAGGTGTGCTGCTCGCTCGCGTAGTCGTCCCTGTCCTGGTCGTTGTAGAGCACGACATCGTAGGCCAGCACTGGCTTGTCCCCGAAGGCGTGAACCACCAGGCTCACTTTGGCGAGAACCGCCGTCGCGCTGTAGTAACGCAGTGCCTCCGCCGTGGCCGACACCGCGCTAATCTTGGGCTGCAGGGTGACACTGACCGGCGACTTGTACGTCGAGGACAGCCCCAGGAAGGTCGAGCCCTTCTGGTGCAGCACGAAGTCGGCGCCATGGACCGGCAGGTTGTTGTAGGTCCGGTTGTAGTGGGTGTGGGTCTGCCCGAGCGCATCGGTGAGCGCAGACGTTTCTTGCAGCGTCTCGTCGGTGCCAAGGCCAATCATGGCACCGTTTCCACGCGCCATGGCCAAGCTGTTCATGTCGCCGCCTACGTCGGGCTGGGGAGCTGTCGGCTGCACATCCACCTGAGGTCCGCCTGGATCAAGCATCTCATCCATCGGCGTCTCGGTACCGCAAGCCGCAGCCAACATCACGGAAGCTAGCAGAAAGGTCTTGGTCTTCATGTCATGTCCTTGTCTGAGTCGTCGGGAACATCGCCCCGCAGGGCGTACGCCCGGGCCCTTCGCAAGGAATGGACCAAAAGCTACAAAATCAAGATGTCGAGCTAGAACGGCAGCTTGGCGCGGGGCTCTCTCCGAAACAGTCGGCCACGGTGTACCAATCGGTACAGTAAAGCGTACCAATCGGTACGTTGCGGTCGCCACGCTCGCAGAGGCACAAACGAGAAGTGAACCATTTAGTACGCGGGGGCGAGCAGCTTGTCGCCAAAGGGGAGCAGGGTGTGCAGCGCCGCGTGCAGCGCTCGCTCGATCTTTCGACGAGAAGACAGCTTGGGACGCGGACCGTGAGTCAGGACGGCATCGCCCCGTTGCTCGACTTCTTCGAGGAGTCCAAAGTAGATGCTGCCCATGATCTCGGCGGGAAGCAGGGCGCGGCGGTCGGACGGCGGCAGGGTGGCACGAGCCAAGGCGTACTCTCTGCGCGCCCGCGCCGCCAAGTGACGAACCAACCACAGCGTGGCCGTACTGCGCTGGCCGCTGAGGATGTCTGCTTCGCACAAGCCAAACTCGGTCAGCGCTTCTTGCGGCAGATAGATGCGGTCCCGGGCGGCATCCTCGGCGACATCGCGCAAGATGTTCGTCAGCTGCAGCGCCTGCCCCAGGTGAACCGCATAGTCGCGGGAGCCCGGATGTTTGCAGCCAAACAGCGCAATACACATCAAGCCCACCGCCGACGCGACGTGGTAGCAGTAGTCGTATAGCTCCGACCAGCTGGCATAGCGACGCTTGTAGAGGTCGGTCTGACAGCCCCGCAGGACCAGCAGCGCGTCTTCATAGCGCACGCCAAAGCGCTGATGTGCCTCGCGAAGGGCCAGGGCGACCGGATGCTGCGGTGAGCCGCCCTGAAACGCCGCTTGCAGCTCGGCTTCCCACACCGCCAGCGCCGCTTGTTTCTGCTCCACCGGATCATCTGAATCGACAATGTCGTCAATCAGCCGGCAGTACGCGTAGACGGCATAGATGGCGCTGCGTCGCTCTTTCCGCATCAGCAGAAAGGCGAAGTAGAAGTTGGACCGACTGCTGGCTGTGACCTGGGCCGCAGCCTGGCGACTGTTCATCGAGTGCTCTGCAACGGGAGACGATGGCCGACTGCGCCACCTGCTTTCCTGCTGCGCGACAGCGGTGGTGCTCATTTACTCGACCACCTCTTCGGTTCGGCGAAAGTACAGCTGCGGCACTTGCTTGGCGGCGGCTCGCGCCAGCACGCGCGCTCGGTCGGTACGCGACAGCGTCGGTCGCCCCCGGAGGATCTCGTCTCCGAGCGACTCGATGCGATCGAGCAGCGCCTGCCCCGAGTAGTACGTAAGGAGCAGCTCGAAGCGCAGCTCGCCACCGACTTGATCGAGAAGTGGCCGACCTCGCTCCAGCAGCGCCCGCGCCCGCGCCACTTCAAACCGCAGCAGGTCCCGCCATGCCCGCGCTGACGCCCCCAGGAGGTGAGCCGAAGCCGGCGCCGTGCGAGTTCCCTCAGGCAGTACACCGAAGTGGTGCAGATCTTCGATGGGCAGATAGACCCGGCCGCGCAGCAGGTCGCGTCCCAGGTTCTGCAGAAACGACACCAGCTGCCAGCCCGCGCTCAGGTCACGAGCAAAGGCCAGCCGGGCAGGCTCCTTGTGGCCGAACACGCGAACAATCAGCTCTCCAAGCGGCTCGCTGACATAGCGGGTGTAGGTCCGCAGCTCCTCAAAAGTTATGAAGGTGCGCGGCGCGAGATCCATGCGGAAGCCGGCCAGCAGGTCCGAAAACAGCGTAATCGGTAGGTCGCACTGCTCGATGGTGCTGCGGAGCGCGCCAAAGATTGGATGATCGGACTCGCCGTG
>JAGNNG010000388.1 GCA_017990795.1 Deltaproteobacteria bacterium | reverse complement strand
ACCACGGCTCTTGGAGAGCTGTCCGCTGAATCGGTAATGTGGCGCAGCAGCGGCTCGGGCAGCTCCTCCGGGTCCGAACCCACCACGGCCCCGAGTAGCTCTAGCGCATCCTCGGTGGGCAGCGGCAGCAGCTCAAGGCGCTTGGGCGTGACCAGCGTGGTGCCAAAGTCGGGATGGGTGTCCACAAACTCTGGGCGGGCGGCGACTCCGATGATCACCGGCAGGTCATACAGACCGTCGAGCAGGTAGTGCAAAAGCGTCATCGTCTCGGGCGTGGCGTGCTCCATCTCGTCGAGCAGCAGCACCAGCGGCGCGCGTCGGGCATCGGCACTCAGGAAGCGCTTGATGGCGCCAAAGGTTCGTGGCTCCGAGCGCTGGCCGGGCTGACCAGGCTGCGCGACAGGGCTGTCGGGAAATGGGATCTGCAGCAGCTCGCCTAAAAGATGGGCGACTTCGGTGGCGCGCACGGCGGGCAAAAGTGTGCGACTTAGTCGCAGCAGCTTGTCGCGCGCGGATGGGGCTAGCTCGTTGCTCGTGATGCCGCAGCGCTTTTGGATTAGCTCGGCAAAGACGCTGGTTGGGGAGGCGCCCTCGCCGGGCATGCTGGCGTGCAGGACGCGCTCTTTGGGCACGCCCAGGTGGCGCACCATCAGTCGTCCAAACTCGCGCAGCAGGCGGCTTTTGCCGACGCCTGGACCACCCAGTAGCAAAAAGCAGCGCAGCTGCGAGACCGATAGACCTTGTTCCGCCGTCGTCAGCAGGTCCTGCAGCTCTTGGCTGCGTCCACACCACGGCACTTCGCTGTCGGCAGCCGCGTTGTGGCTTTGACTGCTGGGCGCTGCCGGGGCTGGGTCCGTATCCGTGCGGTCGACCGGCGGACGCGAGGGAGCAACCTGGGCGGGGTCGATGTCCAGCCGCACCACCTGCGCCGTACGACAGTGCATACAGATCTCAGTGCCGGGAGAGACAGGCGCGTGACAGCTTTGACAGCGAGCAGACATAGGTCCACTCGTACAGATTTTGCCCAGTCATCGCAAGGCTCCACTCCACGCTGGCCACGCTTAGATGAGAAAGCCCCACAATCGCCGCTTATTTTCGCTAGGCTCAGGCCCAAATTGCCCCTGCGGCCTTTACCAAGTAAGGAGATTTTGATGATGGCAAAAAACAAAAACTACTCTGCAAGCTCGGGGCGTCCGCGCGCGTGGCGCTCTGCTTACCTCTGGGGAACGCTGTCGCTGGGCCTGCTCGGGCTGGCCAGCTGTGGCCCGGATGCGACTCTGTCACACAATCGCGGGGGCGCATTTACGGCGCTGGGCTTTGATGAGGCCACGTTGGGCAGTGACGGTACGCCGCGCTACCTCTCGGGTCGCATGGAGCAGACGGTGCGTTCGGCCAGTGAGGTCACCGCGCTGCTCACGCAGGGCGCGCTGGCTCCGAGCTTTCGCTTGGCCGCCGGTACCGACCTAACGGTCCTGAGCGATCGCACCGACGAAAACGGCGTGCGCTTTATCAAGCTGCAGCAGCTGCATCAGGGCGTCCCCGTGATCGGTCGCGAGCTGGTGGTGCAGCTTGGCAAAGACGGCGCGGTGGAGGGCCTGCACGGTCACCTGCAGCCCGCGCTGGCTTTGGCGGCGGCTCCAGCAGTGGATGGGCGGGTGCTGATCGACAGCGCTCTGGCTGACTTGGCGGCTCCAGGCAGCGTCAAGGTTCACACCGCACCAAGCCCTGCTATCTACATCGGCCCCGGCGAAGTGCCCGTGCATGTCTACCAAGCCAAGGTCGAGTACCTGCGTGCCGGTAGCAAGTCCGCTGCGATCGCTGGTGGCGAATCCGACTCGGGCCGCACGCTGGAGCAGATCTTTGTCAGCGCGACGTCGGGCGCAGTGGTCGCTCGTCACCCGCTGATTTACACCGCCCTGGCGCGCGAGATTTACGATCTCAAGAAGACCTGCCTCAAGACCGGAGACGAGCTGCCTGGCACGCTGCTGTTCAAAGAAGGTGGCATGTCGACCGACATGACGGCCCAGCGCGTCTACGACAACACCGGCTCGGTCTACTGGTACTTCAAGCACGAGTTTAAGCGCACCTCGTACGACGACAAAGACGCCAAGCTGATGTCGTCGGTGCATGGCACTTTTGACACCGGCATGGGCTGCAGCGGCGACAATGCGGCCTGGATTCCCGACCCGTATAACCAGATGGTCTACGGCGACGGTAGCTTCGGTATCATCCTCAAGGACCTGTCGCTGGGCTACGACGTCGCCGCGCACGAGCTAACCCACGCCGTCACCTCTGTGACCTCGAACCTGGTTTACATGGACGAGTCAGGCGCGATCAACGAGGCGATGAGCGACGTCCTGGGCGCCGCTGCTGAGGCCTGGAAGGGCTCGGGCGGCAGCGCGGCTGGCAGTCCGGCTACGATCACGGTCAATGCCAACACCTGGAAGATTGGCGAGGACGTCGCTGGCTTCCTAATCCCCGGCGGCGCGCTGCGCTTTATGAACAACCCCACCGCCGACATGGTCAGCAAGGACTACTACCCCGAGCGCATCATGCCCGGTGGCATGGACAACGGCGGCGTTCATATAAACAGCGGCCTTGGAAACCTTGCGTTCTACTTGCTCTCCGAGGGTGGCAAGCATCCGCGCAGCAAGACCGACGCCAACGTCAAAGGCATCGGCATCGTCAAGGCCATGCACATCTTCTACCTGGCCAACACCACGCTACTGACCTCGATGGCGCAGTTCCAGGACCTGCGCTACGCCACCGCCAAGTCGGCTGAGATCCAGTACGGTCGCTGCTCGCAAGAGTGGCTCAGCGTTCACCAGGCCTGGGATGCCGTCGCGGTTCCCGGTGACTGGGCGCTGTGTAGCCGTCCGCGCTCAAAGTTCTAAGCACCTCCGCTTTACCGAGGACGCCGTGCGAAAAAAGTGCGGCGTCCTCGGACCGTTCTCTTCCCCCAGCAGCGCAGTCCTCTCTGTCTTTCGCAATCTTGCAGTCCTGATACGGCCCGATACGGCAAATAGGCGCACTCGGCCCATTGCTGTCGCTGTCGCGCGCTCTTGCTTGGCGGATGTGGGGTAGTCTTTTAGGTGGGTAAAAGGTGCCAAGCCCCGGTGAAAAGCCGGTTCTTTGGGTGCGAAATCGGCTATCCTGACAAAATCAGGGGTCTATTCGGCATGACCATGCGGTGCACAGGAAGAGCGCAGCGGGCTACAGCACGACCTGCCAGTCAGGCGGGTGGGGTCAGTGCGCGC
>JAGNNG010000387.1 GCA_017990795.1 Deltaproteobacteria bacterium | reverse complement strand
TTTGGCAGCCGCGAGCGGCTTAGCTGCAAGGAGCACCGATGAGGGGACGGCAACACAGTGGGGCAGGGGTACCAAGAAAAGCAGACAACCGGTCAGCAAGGACCTGGCTGCGGCTTTTGACCGGAGGCTTGGCGCTGACGGCAGCGGCGCTTCAGTCGGGCTGTCAGACGACGTCAGGGCAGGTGGTCGGCTGCAAGAGCGACGATCAGTGCGGCACCGGCCAGATGTGTGATCTGACCGGCCAGTGCGTGCCCAAGCCCAAGTTCGTCGATGTCACCATCGTCAAAAGCGGTGATGGCGACGGCGTGATTACATCAAGTCCGACCGGGCTTAACTGCGGCGACGTCTGCACCGGCAGCTTTGAGGTCGGCAAGCCGCTGACGCTGACCGCAACCCCGGCAGCAGGCTCGACGTTTAGTAACTTCTCGATTGGCTGCAATAGCGCCACTCCCACCTGCCAGGTCACGCCCACGACGCCTGGTGAGGCGGTGATGGTCCTGGTGAACTTTGGTCTGGCGACGCAGCCGGTGACGCCACCGCTGTGTAACAGCTACGGCTTTTGCTGGGAAAATGCGCGACCGCAGGGCAATCGCCTAAACCGCGCTTTCGTGCTGACCCCCGGTGAGGTCTGGGCCGTCGGTGAGGGCGGTACCATCGTCCGTCGCAGTGGCACGGTAACGACGCTGCCCACCAGCGGCACCGCTCGCAACCTGTACAGCATCTGGGGCACCTCTGGAGACCTATACGCCGTCGGTGCAGCAGGCACCATCTTGCGCAACAACACCGGCAGCTGGGTCGCCGAGGTCAGCCCCGTGGCCACCGATCTGTACGATGTCTGGGGCAGCGGCGGCACGGTCTACGCCGTCGGTGCGGGCGGCACGATCCTCAAGCGCTCTGCCGGTCTGTGGTCCAAAGAGACCAGCTCCACGGCCAACTCACTGCGGGCCATTGTCGGCCTGCCCAGCGGCGATCTGTTTGCAGTCGGTGACAAAGCGACCTTGGTTCGGGGCAGCGGCGGGACCTGGACCGCCAGCACCGACGCGACGTTGAACATGCACGACCTGCGCTCGATGTCGCTGGCCAGCTCTGGCGTCGTCTACCTGGCGGCCCAGAGCGGCGAGCTCTATTCCTACACCAGCGGCGTCTTCAAGCTGGTCTACACCAGCGCCAGCGACTTTTCTGGCATCGCGGCCACTCCAAACGGCATCGTCGCAGTCGGGCGCGACCAGGGCGGCCTGATCCTGCGCAGCGTCGACGGCATGAGCAACTGGCTGCGCGACCTCTCTACCGGTCCCGCTGAGTTTTCCGCCGTCACCTCCAATCAAGGCGAAACCTGGGCCGTCGGTGAGGGCGGGAGCATGTACCGCTACGACGGGACCTCGTGGCTGCCGCAGACCCAGGGCCGCGTCAAGGGCCTGCGGGCTCTGTCGGTGGTCGATGCGCAGAACGCCTTCGCCGTGGGCGCCTTTGGCACCGTCCATCGCTGGAACGGCAAGCAGTGGTCGCTGGTCGCGCTGCCGTTTAGCGCACCGTCGTTTAGCGGAGTGCAGGCGATCACCGCAAACGATGTCTGGGCCGTCGGCGAGACCGGCGCGATCTGGCACTGGAACGGCACCAGCTGGGGCAGCGTCACAAGTCCCACGATCAAAAACCTGCGCGCGGTCTGGGGCACGGCTGCAAACAAGTTGTGGGCCGTCGGGGACGCAGGCACTGTGCTCTCCTACAACGGCACCGACTGGAGCACGGTCTTTTCCTCCAGCACCTTTGACCTGTACTCGGTGTTTGGCACCAGTGCGACCGATCTGTGGGCCGCAGGTCAAGGCGGAGCGGTGCTGCGCTCGACGGGCGGGGCGTTCACGCTGGTTGCGACCGGGCCCGCCACCACAGCCACCATTGGCGGCATCTGGGGCACCGGCCCCACCAGCCTGTGGTTTGCAGCCGACACCGATATGTTTCGCTGGGACGGCAGCAGCTTTACCAAGTACGCCACCTCGGTGACCGGTTTGCGCTCGGTTTGGGGCAGCGGACCCACCGAGGCGCTGGCCGTTGGCAACCAGGGCGCGCTGCTCAGCTGGAATCCCGCATCTTCGTCGTTTACACGCACCGAGACCGGCTTTGGCGGCGGCTTATACGGGGTGGCTGCCAGCAGCGCTACGCTGTGGCTGGTCGGCGATGGCGGGGCCATTCTTAGTCGCGCTCGCTAGCGGGGCAGCTTGTGCGCTTGGGTGATGTCCAGGCATTGACTGCGAGCGGGCGGGCGATGATGCTTGCCCGCGACATGGTGAACTTTGAGCGCATCGTAGCGGCGCGGCAGCAGCTGACCGGCCAAGTTCGTTTGACCCCGATGCTGCTGGCGCAGCCGCTGCGCCAGTCGCTGCTAGAGTCGTCCCAAGTCTTCCTAAAGCTAGAGTGTCTGCAGATCACCGGCTCGTTTAAGGCGCGTGGGGCGCTAAGCTCGCTTGCGCGGGTATCGCCGTCGCAGCTGCGTCGGGGTGTGGTCACGGCTTCAGGCGGCAATCATGGGCTTGGGGTGGCGTATGCCGGCTGGCGCGCGGGTATTCAGACGACGGTGTTTTTGCCCAGCAGCACGCCCGCCGCCAAAGCCGAGAAGCTGCTGGCCTGGGGCGCCGAGGTGATTCGTGCCGGTCACGTCTGGGACGATGCCAACGAGGCCGCTCTGCGCTTTGCCAGCCTGCACGGCGCGCACTATGTCCACCCCTTTGCCGACCCGGAAGTCGTCGTCGGTCAAGGCACGCTGGGCCTGGAAATTTTGGAGCAGCAGCCCGACATCGATGTGCTGGTGGTGGCGATTGGCGGCGGCGGGCTCATCTCGGGAGTCAGCGTGGCCGCGCGTGCGCTACGTCCGGGGATCCGCATCATTGGCGTCGAGCCCGTCGGTGCGCCAACCCTTCACGACAGCTTGCGCGCGGGCCGCATCATTGAGCTGGCGCAGATCGAGACGGCAGCCGGTACGCTCGCCCCTCGTCGCACGGCGCAGCTAAACCTGGATCTGGTGCGCGCCCACGTCGAGCAAGTGGTGCTGGTCAGCGATGATCAGATGCGACTAGCGGCGCAGTATCTGTGGCGCGAGTTGGGAGTTGCAGCTGAGCTATCTGGCGCTGCCGCAGTCGCTGCGCTGCTAAGTGGTCTGGTGCCAGCGCAGCCCCACGAGCGCGTCTGTGCCATCGTCTGCGGCGCAGGTACCGACGGTATTCCGTAGCGAGAGTGCGCGGTGCCCGGCCCGCAACTGTGCGTTGT
>JAGNNG010000386.1 GCA_017990795.1 Deltaproteobacteria bacterium | reverse complement strand
GCCGCCACCTGCCAGATCTTCGGTCTGCCGGCATCTAACGCTGATGCCCATGGTGGCTCTGTTCCGCTTGAGAACGCTGAGTAAATGAGTGAAGAGCAAGAGTGAAGAGCAAGAGTGAAGAGCAAGAGTGAAGAGCAAGAGTGAAGAGCAAGATGCAGGCATCGAGCAACGATTCCCCTTCCCCGAGTATTCCTGCTGCCAGTAGTCCATCCGACAGCAGTGCTGCTGCCGATAGTCCTCCTATCAGTAGTCCTCCTGTCAGTAGTCTTCCTGTCAGTAGTCCTGCGGCTGACGATGCAGCGCCGACCACAGCATCGGCTTCTGGAGGTCACGAGGCCCACGCTGCTGCTCATCCTGCTGGACACGGCCACGACCACGACCATCCAGAGCCCATCCAGCGGCTGCGCAAGCTGCTCCAGCAAGAGTCGTCGGCGCTGTGGGTGGTCCTGGTCTATGCCGTATTCATTGGTCTTTTGACGCTGGCAACCCCGGTGGCGGTGCAGGCCCTGGTAAACCAAGTGACGTTCGGACAGCTCCGCCAGCCACTGCTGGTGCTGACGCTGCTGCTGTTTTTCGTGTTGCTGTTTTCCGGAGGGCTGCGGCTGCTTCAGACTGCCGCCGTCGAGCAGCTCCAGCAGCGACTGTTTGTGCGACTGGGCAGTGAGCTGTCCCAGCTGCTTCCCCACGTGCTCACCGCCCACTGGTCGAAGCCGCCTGGCGTCAGGCTGGTCAGTCGATTCTTCGAGATCATCACAGTCCAGAAGTCGCTGTCGAGCCTGCTGCTAGACGGTCTGGCGCTGCTGTTGCAAAGCCTGATTGGGCTGCTCGTCCTGGGGTTCTACCACCCGCTGCTGCTCGGCTTTGATGTCCTGCTGTTGCTGGCCATCGCGGGAATCGTCCTCGGACTCGGTCGAGGCGCGATCAAGACGGCGGTGCTGGAGTCACGAGCCAAGTACCAAGTGGCCGACTGGCTGATGGAGCTGGGTACGCACTCGCTGACCCTGCGCGGTGCCCACGGGAGCAGCTGGGCGGTCAGCCGGGCCGACGACCTCCTCGTCAGATATGTCCTGGCGCGGCGGCAGAACTTTGCGATCCTGCGACGACAGATCGTTGGGGCACTGCTCCTGCAAGCGCTGGCGAGTGCGATGCTGCTCGGACTCGGCGGCATGCTGGTCATCTTGGGGCAGCTGACGCTCGGTCAGCTCGTCGCGGCGGAGCTGATTGTCAGCATGGTGGTCAGCGGGGTGCTCAAGTTCACCAAGCACATGGAGAGCTACTACGACCTGCTCGCGGGGCTGGACAAGCTGGGGTATCTGCATGACCTACAGTCCGAGCGGCACGACGGAGAGTCGCTGCTGCTACCGGATCGCCCCGAGGTGCTGCTGCACAACGTCCACGTCCACGATCCCAACTCCAAGAGCGAGCTGCACATCGACACGCTGCATCTGCAGGCCGGCGAGCGCGGCGCCATCATCGGTGACGTGGACAAGCGTCTGCTGTCCGAGCTGCTCTATGGGATTCTCAGCGCCGATTCGGGTCGGGTCGAGGTGGGCGGCATCCCGGTGCGGTCGCTGAGCCTGTCCTCGCTGCGTCAGCAGGTCGCGCTGCTGCATGACGATGCGGCGAGCATTGTCGCTGGGACCATTGCCGACAACCTGCGCTTTGCCAAGCCCGATGTCTCGCTGCTTCAGATGCGGGATGCACTGATCACCGCGTCGCTGTGGGATGAAGTATCGAGCCTGCCACTGGGGCTGGATACGCCCCTGCTGAGCGGCGCGCCGGGCTGGTCACCGATCATGCGCTGGCGGCTCGTGCTCGCCCGACTGCTGGTCCAAAAGCCCAAGCTGGTCCTGATCGATGGGCTGCACGACACCGAGTGGGAGCTGTTGCCGCTGCTCTCGGCTGATGCGCCGTGGACGCTGCTGTGGATCAGCGAGGCCGGACATCCCCTGCTCCACCACTGTACGAGCGTGTACTCGGTTGACCACAAGCACCTGCACAAGACCACCTCTAGCAGCGCCGCCAGGGAGGTTGCACGATGAAGTCCGACCGAACCCTTCGGGCGATGACCCTGGTGCAAAGTGAGCAGTCGGCGCAGCTGGTCGCGGCACTGCTGACGGGACTGCTGGTGCTCTTGGCCCTGCTGCTGCTGCTGGTACCGTGGCAGCAGAGTGTGTCCGGGTCCGGTCGCACCGTCGCCTATTCGCCGCAGCAGCGCACGCAGAATATCGAAGCGCCACTGGAAGGCCGAGTGGTGCGGTTCTTTGTTCATGAAGGCTCTCAGGTCGCCGTTGGTGATCCGATCGCGGAGATCTCCGATAACGATCCATCGCTGATGCTCCGGCTGCGCGAGGAACGAGACGCAGTCCGGGAACGCCAGGAAGCAGCGCGGGCTCGGTTGTCGTCGCTGGATGATCGGATCAACTCGCTGTCTGGCTCGCGTCGGGCGGCGATGGCGGCGGCGTCGTCGCGGACGAGGATGGCCAAAGAGCGGCTGCTCGGGGCCGATCAAGCACTGCAAGCCAGCGAGGCGACGCAAAAGACCGCGCAGCTGAATCTGGTGCGGCAGCAAGGACTGTTTGAGAAAGGCCTCAGCGCGACGCGGGCCCTGGAACTGTCGGACCTGGAAGCGGTGCGGACGCGGACCGAGGTCGATAGGGCCCGGGCTACCCAAGCAGCGGCAAGAAATGAGCTGCTGGCGCTGCGGCAGGACGAGCTACGCGTCGGTACGGATGCGTCAGCACTACTTGAAGATGTCAGGGCGGCTCGGGCGACGGCGCTGGCCGAGATCGCCAATGCCACCGCTGAGCTGGCGCGCATCGAGGTCCGGCTGGCTCGGCAAGCGTCGCAGTCGGTCAAGTCGCCCACCAACGGCACCATCCTGCGGCTCTTGCACGGCGTCGGTGGCGATATGGTGAAGGCGGGTGATCCGCTGGCCACGCTGGTTCCGGATACCGACTCGCGGGCGGTGGAGCTGTGGGTCGATGGCAATGACGTGCCGCTGCTCGCTCCCGGTCAGCCGGTGCGTCTGCAGTTCGAGGGCTGGCCGGCGGTGCAGTTTGTCGGTTGGCCATCGGTGGCGATTGGCACCTTTCCCGGCAAGGTCGCGGTCATCGACGCCACCGACAATGGCAAGGGCAAGTTCCGCGCCTTGGTGGTTCCCGATGAGAACGCCGCCACGCACGAGCGCTGGCCCAGCAAGACCTACCTACGGCAAGGCGTGCGCGTCAACGGCTGGGTACTGCTATCGCGGGTGCGCAT